>NZ_JBHILT010000008.1:0-96274 GCF_042193405.1 Bartonella sp. TT110JLCBS | reverse complement strand
TAGACAATGTAGCGGCAGGCAAGATTGAAGCAGGTTCTCAGCAAGCTGTTAATGGTGGTCAGTTGCATGATTATACTAAAGAGCAGATGAAGATAGTTCTTGAAGATGCCAATAAGTATACGGATGAGAAAGTTAGTAGTCTTGTCAATGATGGTGTTAACGAGTCGAAATCCTATACAGATATGAAGTTTGAGACGTTGAATTATGCTATTCAGGATGTTCGGAAAGAAGCAAGACAAGCTGCTGCTATTGGTCTAGCGGTGTCCAACTTACGTTACTATGATATACCAGGATCTTTAAGTGTTTCATTTGGGAGTGGTTTATGGCGCAGTCAATCTGCACTTGCTATTGGTGCTGGTTATACATCTGAAGATGGAAATATTCGCTCGAATGTATCTGTGACAAGTGCTGGAGGTCATTGGGGAATAGGCGCTGGAATTACTCTGAGGTTGAGATGATAATAGAAAAAATGGCTGTTATTGTAAAAACGAGAAGTATGTTAGTAAAGGTTCTGTTTGCTCTTGCCTTAATAGGCAAGGGCGAAAGCTTTGCTAATGAGAACAATAATATTTATACAGTGCATCCACCGCACTTATCGATACCTAAGGGAGAGCCTGGCGAAACACGTCGAATTATTATGCAGTTTTATGATTGGACTTTGATTTGTGACGAAAAACAAAAGCTTAAACATAAGCAAGGTATATGTAATGTGACACAGACTGTTCATGATCAAGAAGGAAATACCATTTTTAGTTGGTCTCTTGTTTCTACGACAAGTGGTCAAGCAGTGATGCTTTTTCGAACATTGCCAAATTCTGATATAAATGTTCCGATTCAAATGTTTGTAAAAGGTGTTAAAAAACCTATTCTTATTAATTATACGCAATGTAATGAAACGGTTTGTTTGGCACAATCACCTGTAGGGCCGGTTTTGACTAAACAAATAGAGCAGAACAATAAGGTACGTATTTCCTATAAAACTAAAGAAGGTAAGGTATTTTCTTTTACTGTACCCTTTAAAGGGTTAAATGCGGCACTTAATTCTTTCCGTCCTTAGAATCCATCGAGTATTTTTAACAAGAGTCATTTTTCCATAAATTGTTGTATTGTATTTCTGAGTGTAAATTATAAGGTCAAATAAGTAAGAAGTTTTATATAATATGATATCGAGGTGATTTGTTGGAAAGAGTGAGAGTTTTATGAATATAAAGTCACAGTAAGTTTTTTATATATAATAGAAAATCAAGTTAGTGTTTTCCATAATGCTTAAAGAATGATTTCATTAGTTATTAAAAGTAAAAAAGATTAGAAATACTCGATTTCTTCCTTACAATAATGAGTAGACTAAATTCTTTTTTAAAGCTTCAAATGGATTTTTAGAGCGGTCTGATAAGTATTAATATTTTTAGATAAATTTATAATTCTATAGATTTTTTTTAACGATAGTTTTCATTGGTATTTACAAAATAACAGCTATTGTAATTGCATTTCGTAGTATTATGGGACTTTTATTCCAGCATAATCAAAGCCATTTCATTGCGTATAACAAACGAGGCTTGTGTGTGGATAACGAGATTAAAAAATTTTTTTTCTTATAAAGCATAAGAATGTATAAGTTGTTGTAACCTTAAGAGTCAGCAAATAGTATGATAGTGTAGGTTTGTTACAATAGAGGTGTGCTCCGTGTAAATGGTATAAAGAAAAGAGCATAATTTATAAAAAATAATGTGAACGTAAACGATAAATTTATAGTTTTAAGTTCATAAAGAGAAGCATGATTTCACGGAAACGACCGAAAGATTATACAAAAATCTGAATGATGCTAGTGTAGAAAATTTTAATGATAGGAAAAGAAAGAATGGTTTCTTGTATATATCATTTGATGCTGCATTATTGCTTTATTTAGGAATGAGCAGAAGAGTTTTCGCGTTTATTTATTGGGGGGAACGCTCAAGGGATAAGGGAAATGGCTCCGTTAAATTATGGTTCAAAAGAGTTAAAGCGAGGAGAAATATACGGTACCAAAGCAGATCAGTTGTATGATCAGTGCGGTAGTAATACAAATCATCATTCTGCATTGTCACGAACAGAGGCATACTCTGTCCTTGTTGATATAAAGAGACAACAGAGAAAAAAACATTATGAACAGAAACAAGTTTTTGTTCAATCTGAAACAGCTTTTGATTTTCATAGTCAGATAATGATAGGTGCTCAAAAAACAAAAAAACTCAAAGCACCTTTTCTTCGACGGTTCCATCCAGTAAAATCTCCACCTCTTTATGCGGCACTTGATCTCGGAACAAATAATTGTCGTCTTCTTATCGCATCTCCCAGTAAACTTGGATATTTTCGTGTTGTTGATGCTTTTTCTCGTATTGTACGATTGGGAGAAGGTTTAATAAATAACGGTTTTCTTAATACACAAGCTATGGATCGTGCGATTGAAGCATTAAAGATTTGTCATTTAAAGCTAAAACAAAGGCATATTAAGCGTTATCGCTTGATTGCAACGGAAGCTTGTCGTTCTGCAGAAAATGGTAGACATTTTATTCAGCGTGTTTTGGAGGAGACAGGTCTTGAATTGGAAATTGTTGATCGGCAAACAGAAGCGCGTTTTGCTGTTACAGGGTGTAGTACACTTGTTGAACCAAATACTGACGCTATTGTGCTTTTTGATATTGGAGGAGGATCATCAGAAATTGTGCTACTTGATGTTTCTCAAAAGCGTTCTTTTCGTTTAGCTAGACAAATTATCGCTTGGACTTCTCTTCCTGTTGGTGTTGTTACGCTCGCTGAACGTTTTGGAGGGAATGATATTAGCTTAGACGACTTTGAAAAAATGAAAAGCTATGTGCGAGGGTTATTAAATAATTTTTCAGATCGTCATAAATTAGGAAAGTTAGCACAAGGTTCAAAGTTTCATCTTTTGGGAACCTCCGGTACGGTTACGACTTTAGCAGGAATGTATCTTAATTTAGAGCGTTATGATAGGAAAAAAGTGGATGGCATTTGGATGAATGATGCAGACATTACACTTATGACACAACGCCTATTATCATGGGATATAGAAAAACGTGTCATAAATCCTTTTATTGGACGCGAGAGAGCAGATTTAGTTTTAGCTGGTTGTGCAATTTTAGATGTTATTAGGGAAGTTTGGCCCAGTCAGCGTTTAAGAGTTGCTGATCGTGGATTAAGGGAAGGAATTTTGATAGAGCTGATGTTACGCGATGGGGTATGGTGTCATCGTAGAAAGAGCAGAGATTTCAAGCGTTAGAGAATTAAATATGGAGACAATGAATAACGATGAAAAAAACAACAAAAACACCGCGAGGTGGCTATGGAGGTTCAGGGTCACATGAATTATATCAGTGCGTAAAAAAGAAAGCAGGAACCATTAAAGCTTCATCACGACGATGGTTAGAGAGGCATCTGAATGATCCTTATGTCCATCAATCAAAAGTAGATGGTTATCGTTCGCGTGCGGCTTATAAACTCATTGAAATTAATGAGCGCTATAGGTTTTTGAAAAAAGGCCAAAAGGTTATTGATTTAGGAGCGGCACCTGGGGGCTGGTGTCAGGTGGCTGAGTGTATAGTAGGGTCAAGTGATGAAGATCCTAGCGTTGTTGGTATTGATTATTTACATGTTGATCCATTGCCTAGAGTTGCCATGTTGGAAATGGATTTTTTGCATACAGATGCACCGCAGAAATTAATTGAGACTTTAGGAACAAAACCAGATGTGGTTCTTTCTGATATGGCAGCGCCAACAACAGGTCATCGTCAGACGGATCATTTAAGAACGATTTATTTATGTGAAGTTGCGGCTGATTTTGCTCTTTCGGTTTTAAGACCTGGGGGGCATTTTTTAGCAAAGGCTTTTCAAGGAGGAGCAGAAAACACTCTTCTCACGATACTAAAACAGCATTTTAAAAAAGTCTATCATGTTAAACCACCCGCAAGCCGATCAGAATCAGTAGAACTTTATCTTTTAGCACTTGAATTTAAAGGAAAAACAAACATTCAAGAATAGCGCCTTCTTTTAAGAAGATTTAACTTTACTTAACCTATTTAAATGTGATGATTTTTTCTCAAGGAGTTATCGGCGATAGTGACAGTTTTTCTGTTATCAATGATGAAAAACTGGTAAAACTAATGTATTGCCTATAGAGGTAGAGAGATTGATTCCTCAGTGAGTGTTTCCAATGAAATTTCTTGATCAAGCTAAAGTTTATATTCGTTCTGGTAATGGAGGTTCTGGAGCAGTATCATTTCGTCGTGAAAAATTCATAGAATTTGGGGGGCCAGATGGAGGGAATGGAGGACGGGGTGGTGATGTCTGGGCTCTTGTTGTTGATGGGCTTAACACACTGATTGATTATCGCTACCAACAGCATTTTAAAGCAAAAACAGGAGGCCATGGCAAGGGGCGTAATATGACAGGTGAGAAGGGTGATGATGTCATCCTTAAAGTTCCGGTTGGGACGCAAATTTTTGAAGAAGATAATACAACGTTAATATGTGATTTAACGGAAGTGGGACAGCGCTATCGCCTTGCAAAAGGGGGGAATGGCGGTTTTGGCAATCTTCACTTTACAACATCGACAAATCGGGCACCGCGTCGTGCAAATCCAGGTTTGTCTGGAGAAGAGCGTGCAATATGGCTTCGTTTGAAGTTAATTGCTGATGCCGGGCTTGTTGGTTTACCCAATGCCGGAAAATCAACTTTTTTAGCTTCTGTAACGGCGGCAAAGCCAAAAGTTGCAGATTATCCTTTTACCACTCTACATCCTCACCTTGGTGTTGTACGAATTGATGGTCGTGAATTTGTTTTGGCTGATATTCCGGGATTGATTGAAGGAGCGCATGAAGGTGTAGGAATTGGAGACCGTTTTTTAGGACATGTGGAACGTTGTCGTGTGCTCCTTCATTTGATTTCTGCTCAAGAAGAAGATGTAGCAAAAGCATATCAAATTGTGCGTCATGAACTTGAGGCATATGGAAATAATCTAAGTGATAAAACTGAAATTGTTGCTTTAAGCCAGATAGATACTCTGACAATTGAAGAACGTGAAGCTAAACAGGAAGCTTTGCAAAGAGCAGCGGATCAACCAGTTATGATGTTTTCTGCGGTTAGTCGCGAAGGTTTAGAAAATGTGCTGCGTGCTGGTGCACATATTATTGAAATATCACGCAAAGAGGAGAACGGTGGGGATAGCAGGATTGATTGAGATGGTTGTTGGATTGCAAAAACTTACACACTATAAACGTATTGTGGTCAAGATTGGATCTGCCCTTTTGGTTGATCCTCAGGCAGGTTTACGGGTTGAATGGCTTAAAAGCTTGATCAGTGATGTTGTTGAATTGCACAAAGGAGGCGTAGAGATATTGTTGGTGTCTTCAGGTGCTATTGCTTTAGGAAGGACATTGCTACAGCTTCCTAAGGGGGCTTTGAAATTGGAAGAAAGCCAGGCATGTGCTGCTTTGGGGCAAATTGAGTTAGCAAAAACCTATGGTGATGCGCTTGCTCAACATGGGCTCAAAACAGGCCAAATTTTGCTCACTTTATTTGATACGGAGGAGCGAAGGCGTTATCTCAATGCACGTGCAACGATTGAGACGCTTTTATGTTTGGGAGCTGTGCCTGTTATTAATGAGAATGATACTGTTGCAACAACTGAAATTCGTTATGGTGATAATGATCGTTTAGCTGCGCGTGTGGCAACAATGGTGAGGGCAGATCTTTTAATACTTTTATCTGATATTGATGGTCTTTATACAAAGTCTCCCCATAGTGATCCTACGGCTGAATTTATACCTTTTGTTGCATCCATTACGCATGATATCGAAAAAATGGCAGATGTTGCTGCTTCAGAGTTTTCACGGGGAGGAATGAAGACTAAGCTTGATGCCGGAAAAATAGCTAATGCTGCTGGAACGGCGATGATTATCACCTCAGGCAAGCGTATGAATCCCCTTGCTGCAATTGACAAAGGTGAACGCAAGAGTTTTTTTGCGGCAAGTAAGAAATCTGTCAATGCTTGGAAAACATGGATTTCTGGTCATTTAGATCCATCTGGTGTTTTGACGATTGATCAAGGAGCCATTAGGGCTCTTGAAACAGGAAAATCGTTATTAGCAGCAGGGGTTATTGGCGTTGAGGGAAATTTCCAACGTGGGGATACGGTTGCAATTGTTGGTACAGATGGAGTTGAGATTGCGCGTGGACTTGTAAGCTATGACAAAGATGAGGCTGTACGCATTATAGGACATAAAAGTGAAGAAATTGAAGCTATTCTTGGGTATGAGGCGCGCTCTGCTATGGTGCATCGTAATGATATGATTGTACGTTGCTTGATCAATTCTGTTTAAAAAAGTTACTTTTGTTTTTATTGTTTTCGCAGAGTGGATAATACGATGACTTTAGAAGAACAAATGAGGAATATGGGGCAGAAAGCACGCCATGCCGCTGCAGTGTTGGCCGTTACTTCTTCTGAGCAAAAGAACAATGCATTGGAAATGATCGCTTTAAGTCTAGAGGCTCAGTCAGATAAAATTTTACGAGCGAATTGTCAAGATTTAGAGAAGGCTGCTCAGAATAATTTGAAAGCTGCAATGATTGATCGGCTAAAATTAGATGATTTGCGTTTAGGTGCAATGATAGACAGTGTTCGTCAAGTTGCTCGTTTGTCTGATCCTGTTGGGCAGGTCATGAGTGCGTGGACACGCCCTAATGGGCTTCATATAAGTCGTGTAAGGACACCTCTTGGTGTGATTGGCATTATTTATGAAAGTCGTCCAAATGTTACAGTTGATGCGAGTTCTTTGTGCTTAAAAGCAGGCAATGCTGCGATTTTGCGCGGTGGTTCGGATAGTTTTCATTCTTCACATGCTCTTCATTGTGCGTTGGTACAAGGTTTAGAGTGCTCTGGTTTACCCAAAGATGCTATCCAAATGGTTGGAACGACAGATCGTGCTGCCGTTGGGGAAATGCTCAAAGGATTGGATGGAGCGATTGATGTTATTGTGCCACGTGGTGGAAAGAGCCTTGTTGCGCGCGTTCAGTCTGATGCACGTGTTCCAATTTTTGCCCATTTAGAGGGACTTTGTCATATTTATATTGATAAATCGGCAGATTTGGATATGGCGCGTAATATTGTTTTAAATGCGAAGTTGCGTCGGACAGGGATATGCGGTGCTGTTGAGACGGTTCTCATTGACAACGAGGCATTAAAAAAGTTTCTTCCTGTTTTAACTGCTTTACAGGAGAAGGGATGTGAAATTCGTGCCACAGAAGATATTGTTTTTCTTATGCCAGATGTCAAATTAGCTTCTGAAGAAGATTGGTCGCATGAATATCTTGATGCTATTCTTTCTGTTAAAACGGTTGAGGGGGTTGAGGGAGCCATTGCTCATATCAAGCGTTATTCATCAGGACATACGGAATCGATTATTGCTGAGGATTTGGAAGTGGTGAAGGATTTTTTTAATCATTTAGATTCAGCTATTTTATTACACAATGCATCTACACAATTTGCTGATGGAGGTGAATTTGGTTTTGGAATGGAAATTGGTATCGCAACAGGAAAAATGCATGCACGTGGTCCCATAGGTGTTGAACAGCTAACATCATTTCAATATCACGTTAAAGGAAATGGTCAGGTTAGAGCTTGAAAAATCCATTTTTTCTATGGAAAAATCGTATGCCACATGTTGAAAGATCTAATGTTGTAGGTCTTTTTGGTGGTTCTTTTAATCCGCCGCATGCGGGGCATCTTCTCGTTGCAAAAATTGCCATTCGGCGTTTGCATCTTGATCAGTTATGGTGGATGGTTAGTCCTAGGAATCCTTTAAAGGATTGTACACAGTTACTCCCTTTAGAGGAGAGAATGCGATTAAGTTTTAAACTTATTGACCATCCAAAAATTCGCTTAACAGGTTTTGAGCAGGCTATAGGGAGCAAAGTATCTGTAGATACGATTTTTCATATTCTTACCCATTGCAGTGGCGTAAATTTTGTATGGATTATGGGGGCAGATAGTTTTACGACGATACATCATTGGTATCGATGGCATGATATTGTTTCTATGCTTCCTATTGCGATTATTGATCGTCCTTTAGGCAATCGGTCGGCACTTTCTTCTCCTATGGCGCACATTTATAGCCAGTTTCGTTTGGACGAGAGAGAAAGTGAGCGATTACCTTTTATAAAACCACCAGTTTGGACTTATTTGCATGGACCTTTATCTTTTCAATCTTCAACAAAGCTTCGTTTGAAGAAGAATAATTTTTCTTGAACAATTTATAAGATTCTGCTTCTCTTTAGAGAAAACTTTTTACATTCTACAACAATAAGAAAGGAATATTGATCTGAAAAAAGTTGTAAAAAACCACTCTTACGATATTATGCCCTTAACAGAAAAAGAAGTTTTTTCTGTTAAGGGGAGTCTTGAAGTTATTCTCAAGAGTTTGGAAGATACAAAAGCAGAAGATATTGTTGCTATTGATATTCAAGGGAAGACATCTTTAGCTGATTATATGATCATAGCTTCAGCACATTCGCAGCGTCATGTATCTTCTGTTGCTGATCATTTATTACGTACTTGGAAAGATAGTGGGCAGGGGCTTGCGCGTGTAGAAGGGCTTGCTGGAGGTGACTGGGTATTGATTGATACAGGTGATATTATCATTCATCTTTTTCGTCCAGAAATTCGTCTTTTTTATAATTTAGAAAAGATATGGATGACTCCGGATTTAAACAATACAAAATCGGTTCTTTTCGGAGATCATTAAAATGCAAATTTCTATTTTTGCGGTTGGTCGTATGAAAAGTGGGGCGGAGCAAAAATTGGTTCAGCATTATTTGGATCGTTTTTCTAAAATTTCTGGAGATGTAGGCTTTCATTTAAAAAAGTTACAAGAGATACCAGAAAGTCGTGCTCAAACAGCTTGTCAACGTATGGAGGAAGAGGGGAGAAAACTTATTGAATTTTTACCTGAAAAATGTCGATTAATTGTGTTAGATGAGCGTGGAGAATCGATTTCTTCAACTTCTTTTTCTGAAAAATTGAGGTGTTATCGTGATGAAGGCATTCGAGATGTCGTCATTGCTTTGGGAGGACCTGATGGGCATAATGAACAAATAAGGAAGCGTGCTGATTTTCTTTTATCTTTTGGTTTGATGACGTGGCCACATCAAATTGCACGTATTCTTCTTACAGAACAACTTTACCGCGCTGTAACAATTGAAAATAATCATCCGTATCATCGTTTTTAATATTTTTGTGCAATTTTTAGCACTTATTTATATATTTATTAATAGTGTTTTAGCCGACACCATTTACAACATCTCTAATGTATACGATGAGGTGTCATGGTGTTCGCAAATGAAAAAGCTTCTTCATAGAAAGATGCGATATTTATATGGGGAATGCGTGATATTTGTCATCCTGCTCTTGAGTATGTTTTTTTGCTTTTCTGTATCGCATGCGGAAGATACAATGAGGAGTACGGAAGCACATAAAGAATTGGAAGAGATTCGCCAAAATATTTCACTTTCGCGTGAGCGTGTTGCTTTTCTTATGCATCAAGTTGAGCATTTAAAAAAAGATCAACGTGTTTTGAGAGATGCACTCATAAAGGCGGCTAAAGAAGAACGTACAGTAGCAGATGATATTGCTAAAAGGGAAGAAAAGCTTGAAAAAATGATAGAAAAGCGGGTACAAGTCTATCAAAGTTTAAAAAATCGTCGTTCTGAATTTGCGGAAGTTCTTGCAATTTTGGAACGTATGGGATTGAATCCGCCTCCTGCTCTTATGATACAGCCAGAGGACGCGTTGGCTTCTATACGTAGTTCTGTTTTATTAGGTACTGTTATTCCTCAGATGCAGGAGAAAACACGAGATTTAACAGTAAAACTCAAGGAGTTGACCAATTTGAGTAATTCCATTACTAGGGAATATACAGCATTAAAGACAAAACTGCAAAATCAAGCAGAGCAGCGAAAACGTTTAGAGCTTTTATTAGACAAAAAAAACAAACTACAAACAAAATCAGAAAAAGAACTTACAGAACAGCAACGAAAAAATATTGCTCTTGCTAAAAAAGCGCAGTCTTTGGAAGAATTGATTTTAGAGCTCGACCGTCAGTCAAAACTTAGCTCTGATGCATCAGTACAGGTACGGAAAAGTTTGCAATTGTTAGAACAGTCCAATTTTGAAAGCCGAAAAGGTTCTTTACTTTTTCCTGTTTCCGGAAAAAGAATATATCATTCTAGCAAAAGTTCGCAGATTACGCGCTTTGGTGAAACGATAGAAACAGAGTCAGGAGCTGTTGTTATATCACCTGTAGATGCTTTTGTTGCTTTTGCTGGGCCATTTCGTTCTTACGGACATTTAATCATTCTCAATGTTGGAAATGGTTATCATATCATTCTTACTGGAATGTCGAGAATTAATGTAAAACAGGGGCAGTTTGTTCTTTCAGGTGAGCCTCTGGGTATAATGGAGATGCAATTTATTTCAAACAGTGTTGCATTGGATATAGGAAAAACTTCTCCAATGCTTTACATTGAGTTTAGAAAGCAGGGAAAACCTGTAAATCCAACTCCTTGGTGGCAGACTGAAAAAATAAGAAGGAGCCAAAATGATTCGTAAAGTTATTCTTTTGGTCGCTGGGGTATTGCTCGGCGCCTGTTCAATGGTTATGGTGCAGTCTGTTGCTGCGAATAATGAAGATAATGCATATAAAAAGCTAGCTATATTTGGCGATGTTTTTGAGCGCGTGCGTATGCAATATGTTACAGTTCCAGATGATAAAAAGCTGATTGAAAATGCTATCAATGGCATGCTCACATCGCTTGACCCTCATTCATCTTATTTGAATGCTGAAGAAGCCAAGGATATGCGGGATTCTACGAAAGGAGAATTCGGAGGTCTTGGTATTGAGGTCACTATGGAAAAAAACTTAATTAAAGTTGTTTCACCAATGGATGATACTCCCGCTTCAAAAGCAGGTATTCTAGCAGGAGACCTTATTTCAAAAATTGATGATGTACAAACGAATGGTCAAACATTGAATGAAGCTGTTAATAAGATGCGAGGTGCTCCTGGAACACCAATTACCTTAACAATTATTCGTTCTGGCGTTGATAAGCCATTTGAAGTGAAGATTATTCGTGATATTATCAAAGTAAAAGCGGTAAAATATCGGGTTGAGGGTGACATTGGATATGTGAGAGTTATTCAGTTTTCTGAGCAGACATTAAATAATCTTCTAGCGGCAATTAAAGATATCCAATCTAAAATTCCTGAAGATAAGCTAAAAGGTTACGTTCTTGATTTGCGGCTTAATCCGGGTGGTCTTTTAGATCAAGCTGTTAATGTTTCGAGCGCTTTTCTCAATAAGGGTGAGATTGTGTCAACTCGTGGGCGCAAAAAAAGTGATGTGACGAGATTTGATGCGAAGCCAGGTGATGTCATCAATGGAAAACCGCTCATTGTTCTCATTAATGGTGGTTCGGCAAGTGCTTCTGAAATTGTTGCGGGTGCATTACAAGATCATCGTCGTGCAACAATTTTAGGGACGCAGTCTTTTGGTAAAGGGTCTGTTCAAACAATTATTCCTTTGGGTGAAAATGGAGCTTTACGCTTAACAACAGCACTTTATTATACGCCATCTGGCACTTCTATTCAAGGAACAGGGATCACGCCTGATATTATTGTAGAGCAGCCACTTCCTGAAAAATATAAGGGTTATGATGTAAAAGTTGGTGAGTCTGCATTAAAAGGACATATCAAAGGAAAACGAGAGAGTAATAAAGGATCTGGTTCAGCTGCTTTTGTTCCCCAAGACCCTAAGGATGATATTCAATTGAATGAGGCTTATAAATTATTACGAGGTGAAATGGCAAATGCAGCATTTCCACCAGATCCCAATAAGGATGTGTTAAAGTGAGAATTGATATCTATAGCTTGCGATTTTGAGGAATATTAAATGGATGCAGGTATTAATTTGAAGATTCTTCCATATCGCAAATGTGTTGGGATTGTTATCTTTAATCATGAGGGTAAAGTGTGGGTTGGGCGTCGTTTAATGATGCCCATTCATGCAGATGCAGATATTGACATATCTCATCGTTGGCAGCTTCCTCAAGGAGGGATTGATGAAGATGAAAAACCATTAGATGCGGCATATCGTGAACTTTATGAAGAAACGGGTATTCGATCTGTAAAGTTGATTAAAGAAGCACAAAATTGGTTCCATTATGATTTTCCACAAGAACTTATTGGGTGCACATTAAGCAATAAATATCGTGGGCAAATACAAAAGTGGTTTGCTTTCCAGTTTACAGGAAAGCTTTCTGAAATTGCGATTAATCCGCCACCAGATGGCAATAAAGCGGAATTCGATCAATGGAAATGGATTGATCTAGAAACCCTTCCGTTGATTGCTGTTTCTTTTAAAAAGCACGTTTATACGAAAGTTGTCAGTGAATTTCGAGGTAGCCTTAGACCATTATAAAAGCTATATGATTATGAGAAAGTATTTTTTATTAAGGTGCTTTATATTATTTATAAATAATAACCATGTTTCTCTTTTATGTAAAGAACAGGAATATAAAATGAAAAAATTATTTAATTTACTTATAGTTTTTACTCTCTTGAGTATTTCATCTGTTGCATTTGCAACAAGTTCAAAACCTCCTGCATCAAAAGATGCGGCAGCAACATTGCCAAATGGAGCTTCTTCTTTGACTGAAACCTACGGTTTGTGGACTATTAACTGTGGTATACAAGAAGGGAAAAGAATTTGTTTTATGCACCGTCAAGAAGTGAATGAGCAGGGGCGTGTTGTTGTGGCTATGGGCCTTACTCTCGATGCTGAGGGTGTTGTATCTGGTAATTTAACAGTTCCTTTTGGCATTTTGGTTTCTAAGCCTGTTCGTTTACAAGTTGATGAGGGAAAAGCTGTTATCGAAACCGGTATCCGGACTTGTGTACCAGCAGGTTGTGTGGTTCCTGTCGTTTTTGACAAAAATCACGTAGCAGCTTTACGTTCTGGAAAACAGTTAAAGTTGGCGATGACAATTGCTGCTGCAGGTGAACCAGCTTTGAATGATTTATTTGTTCAGCTAGATGGTTTTAGCAATGCTCTTAACCGTTTAACTGCTTTGCAGAAATAATTTTAAAAATAAACTAAAAACGGCCTTTTAAGTCCGTTTTTAGTTTGTTTGTTTTTTATATATTAATAATTAAAACGATGAGATTTAAGATTAATTCTATAAGGGATATTCAGAGTTTTTTTAAGTTCTCAGATTTTTTGCCGTTTCTTCTATTTTTATGTGCTATTTTTAATTTTGATATTTGTTTTTTAACTGCATCGTCATTAAGTAGAGAGATGAAGAATTTAGATGTCTGGTTTTTATTCAAGAAAAAAGAATATTAAAATATAAAACCATTGTTTGATACACATATTTACTTTAATGAAGGCCTTCTATACGCTCTTCTGTTTCCTTGATTGAAAGGGATAACGCATGATTTATGCATTGCTTAGAGCAATTGATTTGATTTTTGAAATTTATATTGATATTTTGATCGCTAGTGTCGTTTTTTCTTGGCTTTATGTCTTTAATATCATAAATTCGCGCAATCGCTTTGTTGTTTTGATAGGAAGCTTTCTATATCGTCTTACAAATCCCGTTCTAAGCCGTATCCGGAAAATTTTACCAAATTTGGGAACGATTGATATTTCACCTATTGTAGTGTTCATTATTATTTATTTTATTCGTGTTTTCATGTGGCGCGTTTACGCAAACATATATGTATAGAAATATTACTTGAGGCGAATACATGTTTTATCAAGTTGATAAAAATAACTTGATTTTGTTTGTATATCTCATTCCCAAATCATCCGTTGACAAAATAATAGGGATTGAATGTAGGGATGGTGAAAAACAATATCTGGTTATACGCCTTCGTGCTGTTCCTGAAGATGGAAAAGCGAATAAAGCTCTCATTAAATTTCTTGCGAAGCAGTGGAAGATTTCAGCTTCTTCTATTTCTCTGAAAAGCGGCGCAACATCTCGCTACAAACAACTTTACTTTTCGACACATTTAGAAGAATTACAGCAGATATGGCAATCCCTCACAGAGTATATGTCGCAGAAGAAATAAATAATAAAGCCTATAAAAAACAGGATTTATTTTATTAGAATTGTTATATTTCTTTATTGCGTTCAACAGCTTGCTTAATCAATTCATAAGCAAAGTTTTTATCACGCCATCCTTCAATTTTAGCCCATTTTCCAGGTTCCAGATCTTTGTAATGCTTGAAGAAATGTTCAATTTGTTTGAGTGTAATCTCGGGCAGATCTGTATAGTCATGAATATTGATATAGCGTTTTGTTAATTTTGTAGTGGGAATGGCAATAATTTTTTCATCTTTACCACCATCATCTTCCATCATTAGAGCTCCGATGGGGCGAACATTGATCACACAACCAGGCATAAGTGGACGGGTATTACAGATAAGGACATCAATAGGATCACCATCATCTGAAAGCGTATGAGGGACAAAACCGTAATTTCCAGGATAAACCATCGATGTATGAAGAAAACGGTCAACAAATAATGCGCCCGACTTTTTATCCATCTCATATTTTATTGGTTGACCACCAAGAGAGACTTCCACAATAACATTAATATCTTCTGGTGGGTTTTTACCCACGGGTATTTCCTTAATATTCATAAAGACATCCTTTCTGGGATAGGGTGGGGCTCAATACAATCAAGTGTTTTACCAAAGAGATTGTAAAATTAGCTTGAAATTGATGCACGTGTTTTTTCAAAACGTTTACGTTCATTGGGATCAAGATAGAGCTTGCGGAGACGAATATTTTTAGGGGTCACCTCCACAAGTTCATCATCTTGTATCCACGATAAGGCGCGTTCTAACGTCATTTTAATGGGAGGCGTTAGCTTTACGGCTTCATCTTTTCCAGAAGCGCGCATATTGGTGAGTTTTTTTCCTTTTAACACATTGACTTCTAAGTCATTATCCCGTGAGTGGATGCCAATAATCATACCTTGATAGACTTTCACACCCGCATCGATAATCATAGGTCCACGATCTTCAAGATTAAAAAGAGCATAAGCGACAGATTCACCGTTGTCATTTGAAATCATAACACCATTAACACGACCAGCAATGTCTCCTTTATAAGGTTCATATGCATGGAAAAGGCGATTCATAATTGCTGTACCACGTGTGTCCGTTAAAAGTTCAGATTGATAACCAATGAGTCCTCGGGTTGGTGCATAAAAGACAAGGCGGACACGATTACCTCCAGAAGGACGTAATTCCACCATTTCACCTTTACGTTCAGACATTTTTTGTACAACAGTACCGGAATATTCTTCATCAACATCGATAACAACTTCTTCGATTGGCTCAAGAGTTATTCCATTTTCATCTTTTTGCATAACAACACGTGGACGTGAAACACTAAGTTCAAATCCTTCACGGCGCATATTTTCAATGAGAACTGCAAGCTGTAATTCTCCTCGTCCTGAAACGTAGAAAGAATCTTTATCGGCAGATTCTTCAATTTTAAGAGCGACATTGCCTTCTGCTTCTTTTAACAAACGGTCACGGATGACACGGCTTGTTACTTTATCGCCTTCAGTTCCAGCAAGGGGACTATCGTTGACAAGAAAACTCATAGTAACAGTAGGAGGATCAATTGGTTGCGCAGTAAGGGGTTCATTGACAGCTGGATCACAGAAAGTATCCGCAACGGTACCTTTTTGTAGACCAGCAATCGCAACAATATCACCCGCACTTCCTTCTTCAATAGGTTGCCGTTCTAGACCACGAAATGCTAAAATTTTTGAAATACGCCCAGTTTCTAAAAGTTTTCCATCTTGTCCAAGAACTTTGACATTTTGATTGGGTTTTAGAGATCCAGAATGAATTCGCCCTGTAATAATTCGTCCCAAAAACGGATCCGCTTCAAGAATAGTTCCAATCATGCGAAAAGGTCCTTCTGCTACACTAGGAGAAGGGACATGCCGCGTTACAAGGTCAAATAAAGGACCTAATCCCTGATCTTTTGGTCCCTCTGGGGCTTCAGCCATCCATCCATCGCGTCCAGATCCATAAAGAATAGGAAAATCAAGCTGTTCATCGGTTGCATCAAGAGCAGCGAAAAGGTCAAAAACCTCATTAATGACTTCATCAACGCGTGCATCCGGTCGGTCAATTTTATTAATAGCAACAATAGGGCGCAATCCCACTTTCAATGCTTTGCCAACGACAAATTTTGTTTGTGGCATTGGTCCTTCAGCAGCATCAACAAGTACAATGGCTCCATCAACCATGTTTAGAATGCGTTCAACTTCTCCACCAAAATCAGCATGTCCTGGTGTATCAACAATATTAATTCGAGTATCTTTCCAAACAACAGATGTCACTTTCGCTAGAATTGTAATTCCACGTTCTTTTTCAATATCGTTTGAATCCATCATACGTTCGCTTGTGCGCTGATTGTCACGGAAATTTCCTGATTGTTTAAGGAGTCCGTCTACAAGTGTTGTTTTCCCATGGTCAACGTGAGCAATGATGGCAATGTTACGCAATTGCATAAATTTTCTTCTTTTCGTTTAATGAAATTTCATTTGAGGCAAAGTCTTTACATTCTCTGCCTGACTATTAAAAAGCCTTTTACATGTTTTTTTATAATTTTGGAAGATGGAGTCCATACTTTTATGGCAAAACGATTCACTAAAGTCTTTAATGCTCTATGAATCCTCAATTGCTGGAGTTTCGTAAAAGCACTTTATAGTATGGGTGTGTTCTATTCTCGAGACAAAAATTGTCCATAAATCATCATCAATGTGATCTTTATGAATATGACGCGAGAAATTTATGTGATGTCTATAAAAATTAAGTAAATGTAAAGCTAGTTGTGTTATGCTTGTTGTTTTGCAAAGAGATTGATAAAAATCCGGAATATCTCTCAATCCATAGCTAATCTATTAACAGCTTTCTGGTATTTTTCTTCTAATAAAGCTTTTGCTTTTTCTGGAGCTTGTAAATCAATATTCAGATCTAATGCAACCGCATATTTGAGTTTGAGATAAATATTGAGAAGATTAAGAATTTTATAAGAAGTTCTAACTTTTGTATGCAGATTAGGGGAAGAGTTATTATCTGTTTGATTTATTTATGAAACAGGAACACAGCTTGATTTATAAAGAATATAAAAGCATTAAAAGAAAGATACCTTAATATTACACATCCATTTCATGATAGGGCCAATAAATGCTATAATATACGTGAATGGTAATACTATCAATGCTTTTGTGAAGTGTGTACCCCCCCTTATATCACCTCCATTATTATTCGTTCTCAGCGGTCAATATTGCGACAGCTTTTGTATTTGAGAGAGGGCATAAGGAGCATTTTACTCCTTTCTCGAATAATTTCCATCCATACATTCATCTTACTTGTGACAGGTAAGAAGATGATTTTATGAGAAGACTATCATGAGGTAATTTTACGGTATTCAGAGCTATTATTCGATATAAAAATGATGAATTATCATTATAAAATGGTGCGCTAGAAAAAAATACGAGAGTTTGTTTTCTTATGGATAGATTTTAGGTTACATGACAAGATCTTTCCATAAGGGTATATTTTTACTTCACATGTTTAAAGAAGAGTTCCTGACAAAATGAGGGAAGCTACAGAAAAATAAATTATAATGCCCATGACATCGACTAAAGTTGCCACAAAAGGAGCAGAAGCACTTGCTGGATCAAATTTTAAACCTTTAAGAATAAAAGGCAGCATAGATCCAGAAAGAGAACCGAAGGTAACGATTCCAACTAAAGCTGTACCTACTGTTGTTGAAACAGCAATCCAATGTTGTCCATAATCGTAGATACCGAGTTGTTGCCAAAGAGCAATACGTGCAATGCCAATAATTCCGAGTAAAAGACCAAGGGATAGCCCTGTTGGAATTTCACGAATGATAACTTTCCACCAGTCTTTCAGCGTAAGTTCACGTAAAGCTAGTGCACGGATAATAAGGGATGTCGCCTGTGAGCCGGAATTGCCTCCCGAGCTCATAATGAGAGGTATGAACAGTGTAAGAATAATCGCTTTTTCGAGTTCTGTTTCGAAATATTGCATAGCGCTTGCTGTCAGCATTTCACCAATAAAGAGCAAAGCAAGCCAGCCGCCACGTTTTTTCATCATTTCAGGAAACTTAATTTGCATATAGGGTTTATTAAGCGCTTCCATACCCCCAAATTTATAGGCATCTTCATTCATCTCATCAACCATAGTATCAAGTACGTCATCGACGGTTACAATGCCAATGACATGGTTGTTTTCATCAACGACGGGCACAGAGAGAAGATCATGGCGCTGGAAAAGGCGTGCGATATCTTCATGATGCGTGAAGGGCGATATTGTAATGGGCGAGTCATGAGTAGGGACATTGAGAATTTGTTCATCAGGTGAGGCAAGAATAAGGTTACGCAGTGAAACAGCTTTGAGAAGAGTACCTGTTTTAGGATCAATCACATAGCTGGTATAAACTGTTTCACGTGTTCGCTCGACTTCACGAATGTGATCCAAAGTTTTTTGTATGGTCCAGTTTGAAGGAACGGCTATAAACTCTGTTGTCATCAGTGCTCCTGCTGTATGATCAGGATAACTGGTGAGTTTTTTAAGTTCAGCGCGCGTTAAGGGTTTAAGCAAGGCATAAAGTCGTGTGCGGGTTTCTTTATCCATTTCTTGAAAGACGTCTGCGGCAGCATCTGCAGACATGCCATCAAGAATTTTAACAGCGTGATTTATAGGAAGAAGTTCTAGAATAGCAGCAGGTTGCTCAAGCTCTGGTTTGTCAAACAGTTCGATAACATAATCAAGAGGTAGAAGACTGAGAATAGTGACACGTTCCATGATATCGAGATCATTGATGATATCAATAGAGTCGGCAAAATGCTGATTTTTTAATTTTTCAGCGAGAGCTTCAGGAGAAAAATTTTTGAAGTCGAAGGCCGTTTTGATTTCAGTCATGATAAAGTACCTCCTGAAGAGTTGGAGAGTTATAAATCTAGATAATAGATGAGATAAAAACAAAAGTTTATGGAAGATTTGAAAAAACCTCCCCCGATATATTCCAATTATTAATATTTGAAGTAAAGTCAAGGATAAATTATTAGTTATGAACAAGTTTCTGAATCATCGAAACGAGAATACAGCCTAATTGAGGGATAATATAGGCGTAAATGTAAAAATCAATTCTAATTTCTACCATCATTTCTTCAATGCCGTTTTGCAATTTTCAAAAGAATCTACAGCAATATTTTGTAAAGAATAGAAATTATGCCTTTCTTCAAGTGTTTTTATTGCTTCAATTATAATAGAGTTTGAAATGAGAAAATCTTATGATTTTCAGGTTTCTCAATCAATATATAAAAAAATAAATTATCATTATAAATTAATATCTTGTTTCATAATTGTGGAAATTCTTATTTTTATTTATCTCCTGAAGTTGAAGATACTTTTAATTTTTTGATTCAATAGAGCTTTGACAGGTAGTTTTGAAACTCACGAAATAATTTTAGTATATTACCAATTTGTGTCGTAAAGATAATTGTTACAGTTTAAATTTATAATGGAGATATAAAGTATTATGGCAAAAGAAGCAGTGCTGGAGTGGAAGGGATTTTCATGTCTTCCTGATTTTTCTTCTATAAGTGATGAAGATTTTAAACCCGCTTTTGAACAGGCACTTCAAGAAGCCGAAGAAGAACTAGAGGCGATTGCGATGGTGCAAGAACCACCAACGCTTGAGAATTTTTTACAGCCTTTTGAGCTTTGCGGCAAAGCGCTTGATCGTGTCTGTTCGATATTTTTCTTACGCACCAGTGCTCATACGAATGTATTAATTCAACAGCTAGAGCAAGAGTTCGTTGTAAAACTTTCTCGTTATTCTTCAAAAATGATGATGGATGCGCGGATATTTGCGAAAATAGATGTGCTTTATAAACAGTCGCAGCTGGGCATATTTGAGAGTGAAACAACACGTGTTCTTGAATTATGGTGGAAAAAGTTTGTTTGTCATGGGGCAAAACTCGATGAAAAAGCTAAGAAACGGCTTTTGGAAATTAATGAAAGACTTGCTTTTTTAAATGCTACTTTTGGACAAAATGTCTTAAATGATGAAGCTGAATGGATTCTGTTTTTAAAACAAACAGACTTATCTGGTTTACCACAAGATCTCATTGCTTCAATGAAGGAAATTGCGTGTGAAAGAGGCAATGAAGAAGCCTATGCATTAACATTAGCACGCTCGATTATTGAACCTTTTTTAAAATTCTCTGATCGTCGTGATTTGCGTGAGGTTGCATTCCAAGCTTGGGCTAAACGTGGTGAAAATAATAACAAGAATGATAATCGAACCATTATTTTAGAGATTGTTGCGCTTCGAGATGAGCAAGCTAAATTATTGGGATATAAATCTTTTGCAGATTTAAAACTCGATAATACCATGGCTAAAAGTGTTGATTCAGTTATGGATTTGCTTATGCCTGTATGGGAGCGAGCAAGAGTGAAGGCTTCTACTGAGCAAATTGAATTACAAAATTTTGCCAATAATCAGGGCAGCAATGAATCTTTAGCCGCTTCAGATTGGCGTTATTATTCTGAAAAACTTCGCACTGAAAAATTTTCTTTCGATGGCGCTGAAATTAAATATTATTTTCAGCTTGATCGTATGATTAAAGCAGCTTTTGGAGTAGCAGAAAAACTCTTTGGCATTACATTTGAAGAAAAAAATTCTATTACACTTTGGCATCCTGATGCACGTTTGTGGGAAGTAAAGAAATCTGATGGAAGCTTGCTTGGGCATTTTATTGGTGATTATTTTGCGCGTTCTTCAAAACGCTCTGGTGCGTGGATGAGTAGTTTGCAATCACAACATAAATTGGATGGCGGCCAAAAGCCTATTATCTACAATGTTTGTAATTTTGCTAAACCACCCAAAGGGGAAGTTGCTCTTTTATCACTTGATGATGCACGTACGCTTTTCCATGAATTTGGGCATGCATTGCATGGTTTGCTTTCTGATGTAACATGGCCATCTGTGTCGGGAACATCTGTTTCACGTGATTTTGTTGAGCTACCTTCTCAACTTTACGAACATTGGTTAACCGTACCAGAGATATTAAAATCTTATGCTATACATACAAAAACAGGTCTTCCTATGCCACAAGAGTTGATAGATAAAGTTTTAGCAGCACAGACATTTAATGCTGGATTTTCTGCGGTTGAATTTATTTCATCAGCTTTAGTGGATATGGCTTTTCATCAAGGCGAAACAGTAACTGATCCAACAATTTTTGAACATAAAGAATTGGAAAAGTTACAAATGCCAGATACAATTATTATGCGTCATCGTCCTCCACATTTTATGCATGTATTTGCAGGGGATGGTTATGCCGCTGGTTACTATTCTTATATGTGGTCAGAAGTGCTTGATGCTGATGCTTTTCAGGCTTTTGAAGAAACGGGAGATGTTTTTAATTCAGAACTTGCTGATAAGTTGAAACGTTTTATTTACTCCGCTGGAGGAAGTCGTGATCCAGAGGAGCTTTATAAAGCTTTTCGGGGACGGATGCCTTTACCAGAGGCAATGATTAACAAACGTGGTCTGTAAGATATAACGGTATGGTTAGCACCATGCCGTTTTCATATTCTTTGGAAGGATGTGGTTGCGATTTATGCAAATTCTCTCTGCATTATAGCTCTGTAAACAGAGTTTTTTATCTTATTCGCTTTTTGTTTATAGAGGAAATTAGATTTTGTATTTTAAATAGACATTATGGGAAAGAAAAATTATCAGCCCGATCTTTTTGATGCCCATTTGGTGGAAACCATGATTTTTTTATAAAACTTGACGTTCTTCTGCCTAGAAGGTGGGTATTTTGTTGTACCATATCATCGAGGCTCATTGGAGGCTGGCGTATAATATTACTTGACTCTTGATTATTTGGCTCTTGTATAAGTTTTTGAATAGCTTTATCGGTTGAGTATGAATTTTCATGAGAAAAGGCATGAAAATTTAAAATATTTTTCAATGGTTTTTCTAAATAAGAGGCAAGTTTTTTCTTTCCTTCAGAGGTGAAATACATGCCATTATTGGTGCGTAATTTGGTTATTTTCCCATTAATATCATAGCCTGAAAAAGAAAAATTTCCTTCTTCATCACTAAAGCCGCTCCAGATATCGAGAAAATACCCTCCTGCTGTTTCGGTTTCTTGTTTATAGAGCGCATTAAAAATTTTCATTTTTTGTGTCAAAAGATCATTTCCAAAAGAAGGCTGACCTATCCATATCCATGATTTTCCAGAGGCATGAAGACTTTCAGCAATTTCGATAATTCTTTGTTTGTAGATGCGCATCCATTCTGACTGATCTGTGTTAATCATGTTATGAGAGTCTGTGATGGGTTGATTATCATTTGCACCGATCATCATGATAATAACATCGGGATTATTTTGATCAATGAGTTTAGAAATATTGCCTTGCCAAGAATAATAATCCGTTCGAACTAAGCCGGAAGCTGGTACTGTGTTGTTCATGATAACGATATCGCTATTATTTATAAAAGACTTCTTAAGTGCATCGGCAACAGCAGAAGCTGCAAAATCCCCTATGACAAGAATGCGCTTTGCATTCTCATTTTTTAGCTTTTGTATGTTTTTTTGTGTTACGATCTTTTTTTGCGGCTTGTCTATTTTTTGTTCTATAATTTGCGGTGGCTGCTGTGTCTGTTTGTTTTGTTGTGACAACCATTTGAAGAAGTTCGTTGCTTTACTTGGGGATGGCTGTAAGATCCCCACAATAGAAAGTGAAAACAGCAATAATGTCAAGTATATCAGGCGAAAAGAAGACAAAACCTTAGTCTCTCTTATTGTTTGCGAAGGAGAAAAAGCACTTGAGATGATGGATATCCATTTGCTTTTAGTCCGTGACGGAGTTGAAAAGCTTTAATTGCTTCGCGAGAGGCTGTTCCGATTTTTCCATCAACATTCCCTTTATAATAGCCCAGTGCCCTTAAGCGCGATTGCAGTTCTTTACATTCTTGGAAAGTAATAGATTGAAAAGGTCTTTGCCAATCATGCACCAATCCAGGATATCCAGCGATGCGATCAGCAAGAAGGGCAACAGCAAGAGCATAACGATCGGCATTATTATAATGTTTCAGAACAAAGAAATTTTTTGTGACTAAAAATATAGGTCCCTTTTCTCCATCTGGATATTTTAATATTGCTTGTTCAGCTAATGTAGGAAGAGGATGCCCATTTGCGTGTTTTACACCTAATTTTTTCCATTGTTCAAAGGAATACCAGCCTTCAGGAAGGTTTTTCCCCTGCGGCACTTTTACTTCTACTCCCCAAATAAGATTAGGTTGCCAGCCATTTTTATGGAGAAGGTTAGCAGCAGTAGCAAGAGCATCGGGAACAGAGTTCCAAATATCACGCCGTCCATCTTGGTCCATATCAACAGCATAGGCGAGATAACTGCTTGGAATAAATTGTGTATGCCCCAATGCGCCGGCCCAAGATCCAGTAAGTTGAGAGCGGTTAATTTCGCCACTTTGTAGAATTTTCAGAGCAGCAATCAGCTGTGTATATGCATATTTTGCACGTTTTTTATCAGCATAGGCTAGCGTTGCAAGAGAGCGAATGGTATCACGCATTACACTTTTATTGGTTAAAACTTTCCCATAATTGCTTTCCATTGACCAAATAGCAAGCAGAATATTGCGGTCCACACCAAAACGTTTTTCAATTTGAAGAAGCCATTTGTTCCATTTTTGAGTTTGGCGCCGTCCTTCCTCAATTGCAATATCATGGACACGATTATCGAAATAGTTCCATGAAGGAGCAACAAATTCCGGTTGGTATGCGGCGCTTTTTAGAACTTCTGGATCAATGGCATTAACACCTTTAAACGCCATATGAAACGTAGAAGGAGTAATATTTTGAGCAATAGCTATTTTTTTAAACTCTTGAATCCAATGTTTAAATCCGCTGTCAGCATATGAAAGGGGTGCAAAAAACATTAAAAAAGCAGAAAAAATAACGGCAGAGCCAGTGAGAAGAGTTCTCCAAGCTATTGACTTCTCTAAAAAAGAGAAAGTCTTCAATTCTGTTTTTTGCATTTTGAAATCCCCATTAATATTCAATTCATTAGATGTGCAATAACTTTATTTTGTATTTAGTTTAATCGATAATATGATCAAGAAGAGGAGAAAACTGAAATAAATAATTCGTTTTAATCCCTTCAATAAATTCTCAGACTCTTTTTACATTTTTGATTGCCCATTATAATGATAATCAAAACAATAAGATATCTTTTTTACCATTTCGTAAAAACATATGATAAATAAAACAAAAAAGTTATATGAATTCATTGAGGAGGGTGAGTGTGCGTAAAATCCGGAAAGCAGTATTCCCAGTAGCAGGTCTTGGTACGCGTTTTCTTCCTGCGACAAAAACGATTCCTAAAGAAATGCTAACAGTTGTTGATAAACCTGTTATTCAATATGTTATGGATGAGGCGAGGGAAGCTGGTATTGAGCATTTTATTTTTGTAACTGGACGTAACAAAGCCGTTATTGAGGATTATTTTGATGAGCAAGTTGAATTATATACGACACTTGCTGAATGTGGAAAGAAAGAAGATCTTGCACATTTATACCGTTTACAGCCATTACCAGGGTCAACTTCTTTCACTCGGCAACAACAACCTTTGGGATTAGGGCATGCTCTTTGGTGTGCACGTGAATTAGTTGCAGGGGAACCTTTTGCTTTGTTATTACCGGATATGTTGATACAAGCGAAAAAGGGCTGTCTTTCTGAAATGATGAGCCTTTATGAAAAGGTGGGTGGGGGAAATATTATAGCAGTTCAGGAATGCGATCCTAGAGAAACACATAAATATGGTATTGTTGGGAAAGGAAAACAGATTGCAAATGGTTTTGAAATCACAAAAATGGTAGAGAAACCAGCACAAGGAACGGCACCATCAAATTTATATATCAATGGACGTTATATTTTGCAGCCAGAAATTTTTAATATTCTTTCCACTCAAGAACGAGGAGCAGGAAATGAAATTCAATTAACAGATGCGATGATACGGCTTTCAAACGAACAGAATTTTTGGGGTTTGCAATTAGAAGGGCGCACTTTTGATTGCGGTTCTAAAGCTGGTTTTATTGAAGCTAATGTTGCATTTTCTTTAGCCCGCGCTGATATGCACAGCCACATTTCTGCCTCATTGAAAAATTTATTGGAAACCATTAAAATTGAAAATGATGTAGATTTCTCATTTAATTTTATTGATCGAATTTGATTATGACCAGACCATCTCCTCATGTGGCTTTGCAAGGTGCTGTTGCATCGGCGCTTAAAACACTTGCAAGTGAAAAGCAAGGGCTTAAAGCCCTTGAAGAAGCTCTTCTTGGAAGTCTTTCTTCTTCTTTTGAAGCAGCTGTTCAAACTATTAGAAATGCCCGTGGACATGTGGTCATTACTGGTCTTGGGAAAAGTGGTCATATAGGGACAAAAATTGCAGCAACCTTAGCTTCAACAGGAACACCGGCTTTTTTTGTTCATGCTGCAGAAGCCAATCATGGTGATCTTGGTATGATTGGATCTGATGATGTTATTCTTGCTTTATCATGGTCTGGTGAAACTCAAGAGTTAAGTGGCATTATGAGCTATGCTGCACGTTTTCGTATCCCCCTTATTGCAATGACATCAAGTGAGCATTCTGTGTTAGGACGACAAGCTGATATTGTGCTATTATTACCAAAGATAGAAGAGGCTTGTCCCCATGGTTTAGCGCCTACAACTTCAACAATTATGCAATTGGCAATGGGAGATGCATTAGCGGTTTCTCTCTTAGAAATGCGTGGTTTTACCGCAACGGATTTCAAAATATATCATCCTGGTGGTTCTCTTGGTGCAAGCCTCAAATATGTGCGTGATATTATGCATGAGGGTGATAGTATTCCTTTGGTTATGCAGGGAACAGCTATGACTGAAGCGATGAATGTTTTGGTAAAAAAACATTTTGGTTGTGTTGGTGTTGTGAATCAGGAAGGTGAACTAATCGGCATTGTAACTGATGGCGATCTTGCACGTAACATTCATTTTAATTTATCAAAATTTAATGTTGACGAGGTGATGACCAAAGCTCCTAAAGTTGTAAAGCCAAATACACTTGTTGGTGCAGCAACAGCTTTTATTAATGATCATCAGATTGGTGCATTTTTTGTGGTTGAAGATAAAAAACCGATAGGAATTGTTCATTTTCATGATCTTTTGCGCATTGGCGCTGCTTAGATTAAAGTTCCCTACCAAAAAAATGTTATTTTAGGTTAAAATAGATTGAATGATACAAAGTCATAATTTTTTGTGAAATGAGTTTGCTTATGTTTTGTAGAAGAAAATGAGAGTTTTGCGCATTTCATAATGTTTAAAAAATCCTATGGATAGAGATTGTAACAGTCTCTTTGCATATTTTAGAGAGGATTTCCTATTAGGAGGAGAAAGGATATCGCCTCCTGCTTAATGTATGTGCTCCCTCTGTTCTTAAGAGAGGCTTCCCTTGTACTTTGTTAAGATTTTCTCTGAAGAAAAAACTGAGCTCCTGTATGTGAGGTGCAGAGAAGTTGTGTGGCGTCATATGACATTGTACAATTGACTCTAGAAATTGTTCCACGGAGAATAGAGCGTATTTCAATTTCTATATTTTGAGCATTGAGATAATTATATGTCCCTTCTGATAGTTTTTCTTCTGTATCTGCTGCATGCGTTTCAAAAACACCATTGTGGAAAGAAGAAATAATACCATTCTCATCAATCCATTTTCCATCAATTCCAGTTGGCATATTTGAGTTATAATATTGCGAAAAGTTACAGGCACTTAACAGCAAGGTGGTGATTGTAAGACATAAAATATGATAGGTATGTTTCATTTATTGCACTCTATTTAGATTATTTTGCTCTCTAGTTTCTATAACATTATTAAATTACCTCATGAGTCAATATGAAAAATTTGATGAAAATCAATGAAAAAGCAAAAAAATGGAAAAAAATGCCTTAATGTTGTATTTAATTGACAGCTTGATAAAGTTCGTAAGTGAAACACAAGAGGTGAAATATTTCTTATGGTTTACAACAATTTTTATATTAAGCTGCTGAGTAGTCTCAAAGGAGATTATTGACATTATGGTTGGTCCCATTCTTGTTGCGAGTGAAGATTATGGAAGACGTATAGAACTTTCTGCTATGCTGCGAGGTTTTGGTTATCGTGTCATTGAAGCAGAAAATGGTCTCCGTACGATTGATCTTTTACATAGGCGTAAAAACATTGTGCTTGCACTCCTTGATATCGTTATGAGTGATTTGAGTGTGAGCGATTTGATTAAAATGATTAGAGTTGCTGGTGTTTCTGTTCCTATTGTCGTTATAGCACAACAAGAGAATCAGCATTTACTCCAGAAAGCTTTAACAGCTGGAGCGATTGATTATTGGATCCATCCAGTAACATTATTACGCGTAAGAGTTACTTTGGATATCCTTGCTCTTATTTCTGCCTTGGAGCATGAGGTGCGAGATATTCGGCGAAAAAAAGAGAATCATTTACGGTTTTCTGATCTTTGCGTAAAAAGTAGAGCTATGCAGATAGTGTTAGAACAATCGAGACAAGCAGCAACTTCTTTACAGAATCTTTTGATAGAGGGGGAAGCTGGAACAGGACGTGAGACATTAGCTCGGATTATTCATCATGAGGGATTATTCTCGGAGGGTGTTTTTATTCGCTTTCAATGTTCAGCTATCGTTGATCCAGAAGAAGAAAATCAGCAGTGGTTTAAAGAATTCCTGCCATTGGTTTCTTCTCTTGAAAAAGGGACACTTTGCCTTTGTGATATTGATCGACTTGAGCCCATACAGCAAAAACGGTTTGCTCATTACCTTAAAGAAAGGGAAAGGGATACAAAAGGAGATTTTTTTCCTTTCCGGATCATCGCTATTTCAACATCGCGTTTAAAGGACTTGGTTAATGAGAACTTTTTTTTGCATAGTTTGTTTGAACAATTTTCTCATTTGTCTATTAGCGTCCCTGCTTTACGAGAATTAAGGGATGATTTTCCAGAGATCACACAACGTTTGATTGATCGCATTATTACAGAAACAGGGCGATCACATGTCCATGGTTTAGCAGGCTCTGCTCTTTCCTTGCTTATGCAGTATGATTGGCCTGGCAATAGAAATGAGCTTGAAACCTTTTTATTTCGTGCGATTTTACTCAGTGAAGGACCGTTATTAACTGTTCGAGATTTTCCGCAATTAATGGGAAATTCATTAATGAATGTTCCCAATATCATTGAGGGTAATATGCAAGAAGATGATGAACAAGAATCGATAAAATTTTTGAATACTGATGGGCATGTGCGTACTTTTGCAGAGATGGAACATGATATTATCGAGAAAGCGGTTAAACATTATAAAGGACATATGAGTGAGATTGCACGCCGCCTTCACATTGGTCGCTCTACACTTTATAGAAAAATGGAAGAATTGAGAGCAATAAGAAATCAAGAACGAAAGTAAAATTCATAACAAATCTCTCTTCATGACAAGCATGAGTTTCAAAAAAATAGAGTGGATTTTGATAAAGTCCGTGGGGGGGCTTAAGAAAACAATCATTTATTGTAAAATTTATCTATAGAGTATAATTTTGAGATTTAAATCAAATATAAATTTTATTGTGACTATTTTAATTGTTTGTTTCAATTTATACAATTTTAGTTAAGTTTACATTTATTAAAGCAGAGAGGCATTTTAAAAACTTTTAAATACTACCGCTAAAATTTTTGTGTCATCAATATTAAATTTATACTCTCTTAAGCAAAAAGTGGCATTTTATCTGCTACATGATTAAGATAAAGTGATTAGTGTTATCGTTTGCATTACTGATGATGCGATAGTTTAAAATAGAAAGTTTGCCCTCTTTGCCTTTTTTACAAATTGTTATTGGTTTTGTCCTCTTTTTTTTTATTGCATCTATGTTGGCAATTTATACGTATGGGCGTTTTGTGAAAAGTGCTAGGGGGCAATGTTCTTATGCGTTGCCTATTCAGAAAGATGAAACTAAGCTTGATCGTATTGTCAGTCAATTAGCTGAGAAAGAAAATGGATTGGGGATTGATAAAGATGCCCTTTCCCTCATTATCAGCAATTTGGATGCGTTTTGTGTTCGGGCAATAGGAGCAGCAGAGGCTGGGCGTAGCCTTGATCTGATGTATTATATTTGGGACGATGATTTAACGGGGCGCCTATTATTAAGTGAAATAGTTGAGGCAGCAGATCGGGGTGTTCGGGTACGGCTTCTTTTGGATGATATTAATGCTCAAGCACGTGATCCAGCTTATATTGCGCTAGATAAACATCCTCATATTGAGGTGAGAATGTTTAATCCAGGGCGATCGCGTAAAGGTGGTTTGCGCCGTGGTTTAGAAATTATATTACGGGCAATTACTGTAACACGTAGAATGCATAATAAAGCGTTTATTGTTGATGGCAGGGTCGCTTTTGTAGGAGGACGTAATCTTGCAGATTCTTATTTTGATGCTGGTAAAAAATCCCATTTTCGAGATTTAGATTTGATGTTAATCGGTCCCTCTGTTAAAAAGGTAGAAAGTATCTTTGATGATTTTTGGAATAGTGCTGTTGTTTTGCCAATTCATACTTTGGTTGTTCCTAAAAGCGCAAGTGATCTTAGCTATTGGAAAGATAAATTACGAAAGTTTCGTGATTCCACGGTTGCAAAAGTTTATTTAGATTATGTCAAAGAGCACATTAACTTTAATTGTTTTATCCAAACAGGAAAGCGGTTATTTTTAGCAGACAAAGTTGTTGTTCTTTCTGACCCTCCAGAAAAAGCATTGCGTAAAAAAGCAAGCAATTGGCTTATGAAGGCACTTTCAAAGGTTATTGGAAATGCCCAAAAAACGGTTCAGATTACGTCACCTTATTTTGTTCCTGGTAAGGTTGGCACGCAGAATTTTAGTAATTTGGTTTCAAAGGGTGTTAATGTCAAAATTCTGACAAATTCTTTAGCTGCTACTGATGTCGCATTAGTGCATGGTGGTTATGTACCGTATCGTAAGGCATTGTTGAAAAGTGGTGTTAATCTTTATGAATTAAAAGCGGAAGGCAATACTCATGGGTTACGATTGTTTCGATCGAGTAAGGCAAGTTTACATGCCAAAGCTTTTTTAATTGATCGTAAAACAGCTTTTATTGGATCTTTAAATTTTGATCCAAGATCAGCATCATTAAATACAGAAATGGGCATTCTTTTTGAATGTGCTCCCATTACAGCAAGATTAGATTTGTTGTTTTCTGAAGAAACCACAGGGGAAATGAGCTATCATCTGCGTCTTGGTGATAATAATCGTATTTATTGGGATTTTATTGAAAATGAAAAAAAATATAGCATTGACTATGAGCCAGAAAGCAATTTTTGGCGTCGCGCATTTGCAAAAATAATAAGTTGGTTACCTATTGAATCACAATTGTAAATTTTTATAAACCACACTTAAAAAAATATTTTATTTTTCTTTTCATTTTGTTTGTAGCATGGCATAATTTTTTGCCAATCTACCATGTATGAGAACCGCAGTTGTATTTTAAAGCTCCTTGCGGTGTTTTATTATAAAAGGAATTTTGCTATGGCAAAGATTGTTGAAACGGGGACAGGTGCATTGGCACTGACTTTTGATGATGTACTTTTACAACCCGGTCATTCTCTTGTTATGCCTAGTCAAGTGGATCTCAGTACGCGCATTGCAGCGGATATTAAGCTCAATTTGCCATTGCTTTCTGCGGCAATGGATACGGTAACAGAATCGCGTTTGGCTATTGCGATGGCTCAAGCTGGTGGTCTTGGAGTTATTCATCGTAATATGTCTCCTGCAGAGCAGGCAGAAGAGGTCCGCCAAGTAAAAAAGTTTGAATCTGGTATGGTTGTTAATCCAGTCACCATTGGACCAGATGCAACACTTGAAGAAGCAAAATCTTTGATGCGCTCTCATGGTATTTCCGGTATTCCGGTTGTTGAAAATGGTGCTAAAGGTGAAACTGCTGGACGGCTTGTTGGCATTTTGACAAATAGGGATGTGCGTTTTGCATCGGATCCCAAACAAAAAATTTATGAATTAATGACGCATGAAAATTTAATCACAGTGCGTGAAAATGTCCAGCTCAATGAAGCAAAATATCTTTTACATCATCACCGTATTGAAAAATTATTGGTTGTGGATGAACAAAATCGTTGTGTCGGACTGATAACAGTTAAGGATATCGAAAAAGCGAAATTAAATCCGAATGCTGCTAAAGATTCTCAAGGGCGTTTGCGTGCTGCAGCGGCTAGTAGTGTTGGGAATGATGGGATTGAGCGTGCTGAACGTCTCATTGACGCAGGCGTTGATGTTCTGGTCATTGATACAGCACATGGACATTCTCAACGTGTGCTAGAAACTGTTGAACGAATTAAAAAGATGACTTCCTCTCCAGCTGTTATTGCTGGGAATGTGGCGACTGCTCAAGCAACGCAGGCATTGATTGACAGTGGTGCAGATGCGGTAAAAGTTGGGATTGGTCCTGGCTCTATTTGCACAACGCGTATAGTTGCTGGTGTCGGTGTACCTCAACTTGCAGCCATTATGAATGCTGCAGAAGTTGCTGAAAAAGCGGGCATTCCCATAATTGCAGATGGAGGGATCAAAGCTTCGGGTGATTTTGCTAAAGCTTTAGCGGGTGGGGCTTGTGCAGCGATGATTGGTTCTCTTTTAGCAGGTACAGAAGAAAGTCCTGGTGAAGTTTATCTATATCAAGGTCGATCTTTTAAAGCCTATCGCGGTATGGGATCTGTTGGTGCTATGGCACGAGGATCGGCTGATCGCTATTTTCAAGATGACGTTCGTGATGAACTTAAGTTGGTTCCTGAAGGTGTGGAGGGGCAGGTGGCTTATAAAGGTCCTATAGCATCAGTTCTACATCAGCTTGCTGGTGGACTTCGTGCTTCGATGGGGTATGTTGGGGCAAAAGATCTCGTAGAGTTTCGTGAAAAAGCAACGTTTGTTCGTATTACGAATGCAGGACTCCATGAAAGTCATACGCATGATGTTTCTATCACACGGGAGAGTCCAAACTATCGTGGGCCAGTTTAAAGATACAAGAGCCTAATGTCATATTGCATCAATATAAAATCTTCCGCAAACAAGGAAGAGAGGCTGTTCTTTTTCTGTTTGTGATTTGGAATAATAATCCTAAAAGGAAAGAATTAGAGGCGAAAACTCTAATTCTTTCTTCAAGACTATGTGAAATAAGTTATATAAAATTAGAATTAACTTTTTGTTGTCTTCCGTCCTGTCTTTGACGCACGTTGGCGAGTGTTTGTCTGATCACTTTGGACGGATTTCTTTGCATTGTTTGAGGGCATTGTATTGTGACGACTTTTAGATGAGGTTGTTTTTCCATTATTATAAGTCATTATTTTCTCCTTTTAAATTGTCTGGCAATTGCCAGTACAATAAAAACGGTCATGCCAAATAGTGGTTCCAAGCATTTTCTAAAAAGTTAATTTTTTGTTAAACGTAAGATGAACTTGTTTAATTTTATGAGAATATTTTTTCTATTTTTTAGAAGGATATCCATACAAAGATGGGAGATATTTTTTTCTGTTGTTCAGACAATTCTCGTAAATTATTTTACGCAAATAATTAAAGAGTTTGGTTTTTTCGTAATGCATGGAGGAAATAAGTTCTTTATGGATGGCTACGTATCTTTTAACATAAGAGGTAGAAGGATAAAAAGCGACTGGGCAGAAGATAAAGGGAAAAATCTAGATACTCTAAATTAGATTTTATAAAAAAATATGGTCAAATCATTTTAATATTGAATATAAATTTTTGATGGCTTTGAGAAGGTTTCATTGGCAAGAAGGAGGTAATATTATTTTTTTAGATGATTTAAAATTTTATTATTTTAATGGGAGAAATGAATGCGATTAGGTGGGCGTTTGCAAGCGGCAATAGATGTTCTCAAAGAGATAGAAATTAGGTATCGCCCAGTAGGAGAAGCTTTAAAAGATTGGGGTCTTTCTCATCGCTTTGCTGGAGCAGGTGATCGCGCAGCCATTGGTACAATCGTTTATGATGTTTTAAGACGACGATATTCTTTACAATGGCGTATGGAGAGTGATGATATCCGAGATATCGTTTTTGGTGCTTTATTAGATTCTGGAAAAATGACGCTGGAGCAAATTGACGGTGAGTTGGCCGAAGATCGGTTTGCTCCGCAGTTATTAGGGGTTAAACAGCGTAAATCATGGCAAGGTCAGCAATTAGTGGATGCTCCAGACTATATTCGTGGTGATATTCCGCAATGGTGTCAAGCGCATCTGCGTCCTTTATTTGGTGATAATTGGATCACTGAAGCGGCTGCGTTAGCAACGCGTCCTTCTTTAGACCTACGGGTAAATAACCTAAAAGCAACACCAGAAAAGGTGCTGAAAGAATTAGCAAAAACCAAACTTAAATCTTTGCCATGGTTTAGACAAGCTTTAAGAATTGCACCGATTGAAAAGTTTAATCGTCATCCCAATGTTCAAGTGGAACCCGCTTTTCAAAAAGGACACTTTGAAATACAGGATTTAGGATCTCAAATTGTTGCTCACCTTGTGGAAGCGCAAGAGAGCATGCAGGTATTAGATTATTGTGCAGGTGCTGGGGGCAAAACATTAGCTTTAGCTTCCGATATGAACAATCGTGGGCAAATTTATGCTTATGATTCCGATAAAGCGCGCTTAGCTCCTATTTTTGATCGTCTTCGACGCGCTGGTGTTCGTAATGTCCAAATACGAGCGCAAAGAGAAGAACTGAGGTCATTAACAGGTCAGATGGATAGAGTTCTAATAGATGCACCCTGTAGTGGGACAGGAACATGGCGTCGTCGTCCTGATGCGAAATGGCGTTTAACATTAGAACAGGTAAAACAACGCCAAACAGAACAGAGGGCTATTTTGAATGAAGCGATAGCTTATCTTAAGCCAAATGGGCGCCTAGTCTATATTACCTGTTCTCTTTTTATAGATGAAAATGAGGAACAAATTTCCCATTTTCTTCAACAACATTCTCATTTTTCTCCAATAGATATGCCAGCGCTTTGGCAGGAACATTTTAGTTTTTCTCCTGTGCAACCAGTTTTTTCAAATTATGGACTTACTTTGTCGCCGGCCACAACACAAACAGATGGGTTCTTTTTATCTGTGTTGCAAAAAAAACATTGATCCATATTTTTGCACTTTTTATCATAAACTTTACGAGAATAATCTTTTTCTTAAGAAAACAGGCTTGTGAAAAGAGAAAGATTGAATCATAACTCTCATGAGTTTTCTTTTACAATTGTTGATTGGTTTTCTATGAGCATATCACATCCAGACACTGTTCTTATTATTGACTTTGGTTCACAAGTTACACAACTTATTGCACGACGGGTGCGAGCAATGGGGGTATACTGTGAAATTGTTCCTTTTCAATTAGCTTTAGAAGCTGTGCGCCGCATAAATCCTAAAGCTATTATTTTATCAGGGAGTCCTTATTCCGTTATTGATGAGGGCTCTCCGCGTGCTCCAATGGAAATTTTTGAGGCGGGTGTTCCGATTCTGGGTATTTGCTATGGTGAACAAGTCATGTGTATTCAGCTTGGAGGAAAGGTTGAAGCTGGACATGAGCGTGAATTTGGGCGTGCTTTTTTGGAAGTGCAAGAAGAGAGTGCCCTTTTTGATGGAGTGTGGGAAAAAGGTTCTCGTTATCAAGTATGGATGAGCCATGGTGACCGTGTGGCAGCTTTACCAGAAGGTTTTCGTGTCATAGGAACCTCAAAAGGAGCTCCCTATGCGGCTATTGCGGATGAAAAAAGACATTTTTATGCGGTACAGTTTCATCCTGAAGTTATCCATACACCGGATGGTACAAAACTTTTGCAAAATTTTGTTCATAAGATCTCTGCTATTAAAGGTAGTTGGTCAATGGCTTCTTATCGTGAGCAGGCAATTGCTACGATACGACAAAAAGTTGGGAAAAGTCGTGTGATTTGTGGTCTTTCAGGGGGAGTGGATTCATCTGTTGTAGCGGTACTCCTTCACGAAGCCATAGGAGATCAACTGACATGCATCTTGGTAGATCATGGATTGATGCGTAAGAATGAGGCTCAGGAGGTTCTTACATTATTCCGTGATCACTATAATATAGAGCTTATTCACGTTAATGCTGCTGATGTGTTTCTTAATGCTTTAGAAGGTGAGACAGATCCAGAAAAAAAACGCAAAACAATTGGTCGTCTTTTTATTGAAGTTTTTGAAGAAGAAACGAAAAAAATAGGAGGTGCAGAGTTTTTAGCACAAGGAACACTTTATCCAGATGTTATTGAGAGTGTATCTGCTATTGGGGAATCGGTAACCATTAAAAGCCATCATAATGTGGGAGGGTTACCAGAACAGATGAATATGAAGCTTGTAGAACCGTTGCGTGAACTCTTTAAGGATGAGGTTCGCTCGCTAGGGCGAGAGTTAGGGCTACCGGAGCAATTTATTGGTCGCCATCCTTTTCCAGGTCCCGGCCTTGCAATTCGGTGTCCAGGTGCTGTAACACGTGAAAAATTAGAAATTTTACGCGAAGCAGATGCTATCTATCTTGAGGAAATCCGTAAAGCTGGTCTTTATGATGAAATTTGGCAAGCTTTTGCTGTTCTTCTTCCTGTTCAAACTGTTGGCGTGATGGGGGATGGTCGCACTTATGAATTTGTTTGTGCTCTTCGCGCTGTCACATCTGTAGATGGAATGACTGCGGATTTTTATCCTTATGATATGGCATTTTTAAGTAAGACAGCAGCACGTATTATTAACGAAGTTAGAGGAATTAATCGTGTTGTGTATGATGTAACCTCCAAGCCTCCTGGTACCATTGAATGGGAATAATTGAAATGAAGGATAAGCCTTTTTCAGAATAAAATATGACTGAGGGTTTGATATTCAGAAAAATGTAGAAAAAATCTTTAAAAATGATTGTGCATTTTCATGTGATATAAGTCTTTATCTGAAAATCTGTACGTCAATATATTGAAAAGTGAGAAGTATGAAATTTTGCATGTCTGAGAAAAAAATTGTTGCACATCGTGGTGGAGCTCATCTTTATCCTGAAAATACTCTTTCTGCATTTAATAATGCCATAGCGTTAGGTGTTGATGAAGTTGAATGTGATGTTCACTTACTGAAAAGCGGTGAGGTGGTTGTCTTTCACGATTTTCATCTAGAGCAATTGGTTGGCAAAAAGGGATATATTCACGACATCGATAATGAAACACGCAAACAACTCTGCGTGAAAGGAAGCCGAGAAGCACCTCCTTTATTAGAAGAGGTGCTTGATCTTCTAGCGCCAACAAATGTTGCGTTGCATCTTGAAATCAAAACATGTGGTGAAGTGGAGCGTGAAACAATATTATCCCAAAAAGCGCTTGCGCTCATAAAAAGCCGCAATTTAACAGAACGGGTTTCTGCAATTAGTTTTGATCCTTTAGTCCTTCGTCCTTTTATTGAAGCAGGAATACCATCTGGTCCATGTGTTGATAATTTTGAAGGTGATATGGACCGTCATTTTTCTGAATGGAAACAATTGGGATATTCTGATCTCAGTTTAAATGGTTCTATTGTTTCACAGAACTTTATTGAATCAGCTCTTGGGGCTGGTTTTACTGTAGGAGTATGGACGATCAACGGAAAAGCTCGGTTATCACATTGGCTTGATATGCCTGTACATTATATTACGACAGATCAACCTGATCTTGCATTGAAATTGCGAGCACAAAGGTAAAAAATATATATTTTATAAAAGAAACTCCTGTACCTTCATAAAGCTAGTATGATGGAAAAAATATCTAATATATAACAATAATACATTGATTTATAATGCTAATTAATAGTTTATTCATATAATTAAGAGACCTTAATACGTCAGTTTCTCTTATTTCAAATATTTTTACAATGAATCAATCAAAATCATTCGTTTTCACATTACAAGCAGGGTTGGTGTGTGGATAAAAAATTATTGAGAAAAGAATAAAAATATTCATTTAACGTATTTCAAATGCAAGACTTGTTGAAGCGTGAGGGTCTCATATGATGATGTTCTTTTGCACTTTTATGAAGTGTAAAATGATGGCATACAAAAAGTCTTAGACACTTTAGTGGAGAGGCTTTATGGCTTATTTTATAGGAGCTATCATGAAATGTAGAGGTATTGAAAGATTTTTTAACAGCATGGAAATTGGTAATACAGTGTCATTTTGTTTTGCGTGAGGGGTGTGATCTCGTTACAGGGAAAGAGACTATTAGGCGCTCAAAATGATTTTTTTAATTTTAAGAGAAATTCTATTTGTCTCTTCGTTAATACATAAGAAAGCTTATAAAAGAAAATGAATAAATTTAAACAAATTCATTTGACCTTTTGGTGGTTCCTGTTTAAATGAGAGAATATGTTTCTGAAATAAAACTGTCATAGCATGTTCATGTGTAATACTATAAATTTAGGGGTAGTTTGTATTCCATCACTTCAGAAAGGGTGAACCATGAGTCGTTTTTATCTTTCCATAGCGGCCACGGTTGCTATCATAATGTCTACAGCGGGGGTGACAGCAAGTTTTGCACAGACAAAAATCAGCTTTTGGCATTCTATGAGTGGTGAATTAGGAAAGCAAACTGAAAGTCTTATTAACGATTTTAATGCGAGTCAGTCTGAATATAAAGTTATTTCTTCATATCGCGGTGAGTATGAAGAGGGTTTGATTTCACTCATTGCAGCATTTCGTGGAAAGAAACAGCCAGTGCTCGCTCAAATTTATGACGTTGGTACTGGAACTATGATGGCAGCAAAAGGCGCAATCTATCCATTTTATCAACTTATGGCTGATACAAAACAAGAGTTCGATTCTACAGATTATTTTCCTGCTATTAGTGGCTATTACTCCGATGAACAGGGGCGTATGGTTTCTATGCCATTCAATATTTCAACACCAATCCTTTATTATAACAAAGATATCTTTAAAAAAGCAGGGCTTGATCCAGAACAGCCTCCTAAAACGTGGCAAGATATAGAAGATTTTTCCAAAAAAATTCTTGAGACTAAAGCGGCAACGTGTGGTTTTACAATGACTTATGCCGCTCAATGGATTGGTATAGAAAACTTTTCAGCGTTGCATAATGTTCCTTTTGGAACGAAGGAAAATGGCTTTAAAGGATTTGATTCAGAACTTACATTTAATGGACCTTTACAAGTACATATGTGGACTGACCTAAAAAAGTGGTCTGATCAAGGTATTTTCCGCTATGGTGGTCCTGCTGGCGCATTAGATTCAACACCAATGTTTATGGCACAAAATTGTGCAATTTTAATGCAATCTTCAGGATCATATGCTGGAATTGTTTCTGAAGCTCAGTTTAATGTGGGGGTTGGTATGCTACCGTACTATAAGGATGTAGAAGGAGCACCGCAAAATTCAGTTATTGGGGGAGCTTCTATTTGGACGTTTAAGGGCCATACCGCAAAGGAATATGCGGGGGCAGCCGCTTTTCTTAAATTTCTTTCAAAAACAGAAAATCAAGCAAGATGGCATCAGGAGACAGGTTATCTTCCAACCACAAAAGCAACTTATGAATTGAGCAAAAAACAACATTTCTATGAGAAAACGCCAGGTGCCGATATAGCTATCAAGCAGATCAATCTTAATCCTCCAACAGTTAATTCGAAAGGGATAAGATTTGGTAATTTACCACAAATCCGTGCCATTCTTGATCAAGAGTTGGAAGCTGTTCTTAGTGGTTCAAAAACACCGAAAGATGGTTTAGATGAGACCGTTAAACGTGGAAATAAACTTTTGCGTGAATTTGAAAAATCTAATCATTAATTTCGTTTTATTGTTAAACATTAAAGACTCAACAAAAACAGTTGAGTCCTTTTTGTTTGTCTTTTTAAAGTCTCTACATTTAAAGAGCCCTACGAATGCAAGAAAAACATGCATATTTTAAAAATAGTCTCCTTTCTTACGGATTGCTTTTTCCTCAGCTTCTTGTGACTTTTTTGTTTTTCTTTTGGCCTGCTGCTCAAGCAATAAAATCATCTTTTGAGCGTGAAGACCCTTTTGGCTTTACAGCAACCTTTATTGGTTTTGAAAATTATCTAACCGTTCTTTCTGATCCTGCTTATCTGCAATCACTTCTTACAACCGCAGTATTTTCCATCTCAGTTACTGTCGTATCAATGACAATATCGCTTCTTTTAGCTGTCTGTGTTGATCGTGTCATCTGTGCAAAAAAGGCTTATACAATGCTTTTGCTTTGGCCCTATGCTGTTGCTCCAGTATTGGCAGGTATATTATGGTTGTTTATCTTTCATCCCACTATTGGGATTATCCCTTTTCTTCTCGAAAAAATAGGGGTTTTATGGAATTATCGTATTAATGGCAATCAAGCGATGCTTCTTATTGTCATTGCGGCTAGCTGGAAACAGATTTCTTACAATTTTCTCTTTTTTCTTACAGGTCTTCAGTCCGTTCCGCGTTCTCAAATAGAAGCCGCAGCTATTGATGGTGCTGGTCCCTTTAAACGATTTTGGACGGTGGTCTTTCCGCAAATTTCACCAACGACATTTTTTCTTCTTATCGTTAATGTCAATTATGTTATGTTTGATACTTTTGGTATCATTGATAGCACAACTTCTGGAGGTCCTGCGCGTGCAACGAGCATCCTCGTCTATAAAGTATATGATGATGGCTTTAGAAATCAAATAATCGGTGCATCGGCAGTACAATCAACACTATTGATGTTGATGGTTATTGTCTTAACGTTTATCCAATTTCGCTGGATTGAGCGTCGTGTACAATATTAGGAAATAAGTTATGGTTGAAAATCGCCCTGTTTTGAAATTTCTAACCCATATAACGCTTATTGTTGGTATTATCATTATTTGCTTTCCAGTTTATGTTGCTATCATTGCATCAACTCATAGTTCAGCAGCATTTAACTCAGGAACACTTCCTCTTTTGCCTGGGAAGTATGCTCTGGAAAATTATAAAACAATCTTTGGTGATGGCCTTGCACAGCTGGGTTTGCCCAACCTCTGGCCACTCTTAATGAATTCACTCATTATGGCTCTTGGGATTAGTATTGGAAAAATTATTATTTCACTTTTGTCTGCTTATGCAATTGTTTACATGCGTTTTCCCTTCCGAAAAACTGCTTTTGTTCTTATTTTTGTTACATTGATGCTCCCTGTCGAAGTTCGTATTCTTCCAACCTATGAGATTGTTGCGAAATTGGGGATGGTTAACACTTATAGTGGAATGATTATTCCACTTATTGCATCTGCAACTGCTACATTTTTATTTCGCCAGTTTTTTTTGACTGTTCCAGATGAACTCTTAGAGGCGGCACGTGTTGATGGTGCAGGTCCAGTTAAATTTTTTAAGGATATTCTTCTTCCTCTTAGTAAAAGCAATATCGCTGCTTTATTTATCATTATGTTCATTTATGGATGGATACAATATCTCTGGCCTCTTATCATCACAACGGATCAAAATCATCAAACGATCCTTATTATTTTAAAACAGCTTATTGTCGAATCACTTCAACATGATCCTCAATGGAATATACTCATGGCAGTATCGGTTGTTGCCATGGTTCCCCCTGTTCTTGTTGTTATCTTCATGCAGCGGCTTTTTATCAAAGGCCTTATTGAAACGGAGAAGTAATTGTGGCCATAATCCAGTTATCAAATATAAAAAAACAGTATGACAACGGCATTCTGGTCATTGATGATTTAAACTTAACTATTGCCGATAAAGAACTTCTTGTTCTTGTTGGTCCTTCAGGGTGTGGAAAATCAACCTTATTACGTATTATTGCAGGGCTTGAACAAGTTACCTCAGGTGAACTACGTATTGATAACGAACGTATCAATGATCGTGAACCCGCTGATCGTGATGTTGCTATGGTTTTTCAAAATTATGCTCTTTATCCCCATATGACAGTTCGTGGAAATTTAGAATATGGTCTTAAAAATCGAAAAACCCCTAAAGAAGAAATTAAAAAACGTATCGCACATGCTGCAAAACTTTTGGAAATAGAACCATTTCTTGATCGTAAACCACGACAATTATCAGGAGGACAACGCCAGCGTGTAGCAATGGGGCGTGTGATTGTACGTCAACCCCGTGTTTTTCTCTTTGATGAACCTCTTTCAAATCTTGATGCAAAATTACGGGCACAAATGTGTATTGAGATAAAAACACTACAGCGTTCATTAGGAACAACCAGCCTCTATGTTACCCATGATCAACTAGAAGCTATGACATTAGCTGATAGAATAGTCGTTTTGAATAAAGGAGCTATCGAGCAAATTGGAACACCAATGGAAATTTACGATACTCCAGCAACAACATTTGTTGCTGATTTTATTGGTTCTCCTCCTATGAATTTTCTTGATCGCCATGTCTTAGAACAACATTTAGGGCATTCATTTACTTATAGCGAAGAAACAGATCTTTTAGCCTTCAGACCTGAGATAATCTTATTGGGCGAACATCCAGATAAAGGACCAGTCTTTCACACAAAAATTGAGCTTATCAAGCCTATTGGAACAGGTTGCCATGTTTTAACGCGTTGGAATGGTATCATCTTTACGATTGAAATAAAAGAGCGCTTGACACACGACTATGGTCAAAAACTAAGTTTCACTGTCGCTTATCAGAATTTTCATACTTTTAATAAAAACACTGGAAAGCGCACAAATAATAAGTAAGCATTAATTGATGTGACACGACTCTCTTTTATGCTGCGTCATGATAATGTTGTGTTTTGACTTTCTCGATTACGTTCACAAAATCAGAGTATAACCGATGAGATTAAAAATAAAATTTTAAAAGTTTTGGTAATGGTCCATTGTCACATGATGTTGAGAATATTCGAAACACTCATATAATGAAATCTTGCACTTTTATGGTCTATAAGAAGGATATTATTTTCAAACATCAAACATTCTTTTCATTGTAGAAAAACATCAAGAGATAATAACCATTTATTAACCATATTTCTTCTCATTTAGAAAGGTACTTTATCAATAAAAAACAATCTATTATTATCTATTTCCTGATGTAATAATTTATGTATCTTATAAAGAATGAATAAGAAAAATAGAGAGAGAAAATTATTCATAAATGATGGCACTATGCACCTTATATCTTAACTTTGATCCATTTTAGCATCTATAGGGTATAAATTTTTTCTGTAAAATCAACTTTGTTTTATATCATTGTCACCAATCATGAGGATTGAATATCATTGGTAACATAATCATAGATCTATGATTTTATGAATTTTTTCTTCTCTCTTTCGTAGAAGATTTTTTAAGGTTTCGTGATAGCATCAATGATGGTATTTACATTATGTTCCATCATATCGAGATAAGTTGCTGCAGGGCCATTTTTGTTTGACAATGCATCAGAATAAAGTGTTCCACCAATTGTTAAACCTGTTTCTTTTGCAATCTGTTTTATGAGACGGGGATTAGAGATATTTTCAACGAATAGGGCAGCTGCTTTATTCGCTTTAATTTGTTTGATAAGCTTGGCTACATCGGCTGCGGTTGCTTCAGCTTCTGTTGAAGCACTTTGAGGGGCAAGGATAGTAAAACCATATTCCTTGGCAAAATAGCCAAAGGCATCATGAGATGTGATAATGATACGTTTATCTTTAGGAATGGCAGCAATTTTTGTTTTCAGGGTATCTTGTGCTATTTTAAGTTTTTGGATGTAGGTTTCGGCATTTTTTTTGTAGCTGGTACAGGATTGTGGATCGATTTTACAAAAAGCAGCAGCGATATTCTTCACATAGATTTCGACATTGGGAATTGTTTGCCAAGCGTGTGGATCAATAACGCTGTGATGATGGGCATCATGTTCTTGTTTTTTCATTTTGAGAGGGGGTATATTATCACTAACTTTGACAAGAAGTGCTTTTGTACCACTTGCTGTAATGAGGCGATCAATAAATCCTTCTAAATGAAGCCCGTTGATGAAAATAATTTGAGCATTTCTAAGAGCTTGAGCATCATGGGGGGTAGGTTCATAAGTGTGGGTATTCGCATTGGGACCTACAAAAGTGGTCATAGAGATATGGTTGTCTCCTACATTTTTGACGAGATCTGCGAGAATAGAAAAGCTCGCAACAACTTTGATTTTATTGTGTGCAGAAGCAGAAAATGGAGAAAGGGCAAGCAATAAAGCTCCAAGAAGAGCAAATTTTTGAGCAAACTTAGGCACATTTTTTTCCTTAAAGTGAGGAGGTATAGAAGAGGTGGGGAAACCATGTTACAATAAAGCCACGTGGGCTTATCAAACAGGAAACAAGATAAATAAATCCTGCGGCCATGATGATAGCTGGGCCGGAGGGAAGTGAAAGATGAAAAGAAAGCAGGAGACCACATACGCTAGAAATGATTCCAAAAAGAGTGGAAAGCGCGCAAATAGGGCCTAGCCGTGAAAACCAAAAACGGGCTGTAATGGCTGGAATCATCATAATGCCAACGGAGAGTAATGTTCCTAGTGATTGAAAGCCTCCAACCAGATTCAACACCACAAGTCCAAGCAATGAAATATGAATATATTTACTCAATGGAGAGAGTGATTTAAAAAAGAGGGGGTCAAAGCTTTCTAAAACGAGTGCACGCCAAAAAATACAAAGGCTGCAGAGTGTAATCAGCATTATAGTAGTGATTAACCAAAGGGCTTGTGCATCAAGTGCAAGAACCGATCCGAATAAGAGATGAAGCAGCTCAATTGTTGAGTCTTTCAGTGAGATAATAATAACACCTGACGCGAGTGCAATAAGATAAAAGACGGTCATTGATGCATCTTCTTTCTGAAAGCTGTTTCGTGAAATCAAAATGGTTGCTAAAGCAACAATAAGACCAGCGAAGATGCCACCAAGTGTCATAGATGTGAGGGAAAAACCACAAATCAGAAAAGCAGTTGCAACACCAGGAAGAATGGCATGAGAAATAGCATCTCCTGTCAAGCTCATTCCACGGAGCATCAAAAATACACCAACAGGACAAGCGCTAATAGACAGGAAAATAGAACCGATAAGGGCGTTTTGCATAAATTGGAAATCAACAAAGGGGGCAAGAAAAAATGCATACACGTCTTATAACCTAAGAAAGAGAGGATCATTGATGGGAAGATTTTGTTTTTGTGCGCTAACAGGGAAAGAATTGGATGAGAGAGGTGGCATAACGTGATGAATGGTGTTGTTTAAAAACTGTGTTGTTTCTCCATAAAAGGCGTTTTGTTGATCAATTTGAATCATTTGGGGGAAAAATTCTTGCACGATGAGAGGGTTATGGAGTGCGGTGAGAATTGTGCGTCCTTGCTGTTGCCAGCATGTAATCAGTGCAAGAAGATCTTTTTGGGTATTATGATCTACACCATTGAAAGGTTCATCAAGCAAAATAATATTGGCATCTTGTACAATGATACGTGCAAAAAGAGCGCGTTGCAATTGCCCGCCTGATAATGTTTCAAGCGAACGGGGTGCGAGTTCTGTAAGCCCAACCATTTTAAGAGCATTTTGAATCTTAGAATCATAAGGGCGCTGGTTTTTCCATAATCCACAAAAAGACCACAATCCTGTTTTTACAAGCGTTTTCACATCAATTGGAAATGTTTGATCTACATCACATTGCTGAGCAAGATAAGCAATGCGGCTTTTTTTTGGTTTTGTAATTTTTCCTTTAAGAGGTTTAATCAATCCGGCGATGGCTTTTAGCAGTGTTGATTTTCCAGCGCCATTATCACCTGTTATTGCAACCAATGAACCAGCTTTTAACTTTGCTGAAAAGTTCTTTATTGCTATTCTATTCCTATAGCCTAATGTTGTCTTATTGAAGTGCAGATCCATATTTTTTACCATCATTGCTTATTATTTGGGAAACTATGTAATAATATAACGTTTGTCAACAAAATGTTATATTATTACATAGTTTTGAGTACTGAAAATTTTAGTGTGAAGATCGTGGAAAATTAAAAATAATAATTGAATTCACCTTGACGAAAGAGAGAGAGTATATACTATATATAGTATCAAAATGATTGGTGATTCTAAATAAGCACAAGAGAGGGTGTTAGTGTGTTTCGTTTGGTATCTAAGTTATTTCCATTATTGTAAAGAGTTTATTGGCCAAAGGTATAGCAGTATTTTTACTGAAGAATCTCTTTTGGAAGGATTCCCTTTCGTTTTTGTAATTGATTTTTGCCGTAAAAGAGTAAAACAGAGCTCTTGAAAAACGGTGGTTTAGAACGTTAGTTTTTTAGACAGCAGGAGGGAATTGTAATGCAAACAAAAGATTGTTTTATAACTAGGGGGCTTTGCCATTTAAGTTGTAGAATAATCGCTTATTCTCATCATAGTTTTTGAAGTTATTTGATGAGGAATTCTGTTATGTTCAGGAAGCAGTGTATTATTTGAAAATAACCACATGTTTTGCGTACAATTTCTGTTTTTTGTTATTCTTGAGTACCTATAAAATTATTAGATTGACCTTTCAGGGTTGATTGTTTGGAATTGTGAAAGTTGAAGAAAATGTCGATCACTATTTATAGCAAACCATCTTGTGTCCAATGTGATGCTACACGCCGCGCTTTTGATGCAAAAGGCATTCATTATCGTGTTGTTGATATTTCTTGTGATGAACAAGCATACAGTTTTGTTCAATCTCTGGGGTATCGTCAGGTTCCTGTCGTTGTTTGTGGTGAAAATCATTGGTCTGGTTTTAGACCAGATATGATTAGTGGTCTTTGTGCTTAATGGGGCTTATTGTTTATTATTCGAGTGCAACGGGTAATACAGAACATTTTGTCTCGCAGCTTGGTCAACGACTCTTCAAAATTGATAAAAGAAAGCCTTCTGCATTGGTTGGTGAACCTTATGTATTGGTTGTTCCTACATATGCAGATGGCGAAGGAAGAGGGGCCGTGCCGAAAGCCGTTGTCCAGTTTCTTAATGAAGCTGAGAACCGAAAATTAATTTGTGGTGTTATTGGCGGTGGGAATCGTAATTTTGGTCGCTATTATAATTTAGCAAGTAAAATTATTGCTGAAAAATGTTGTGTACCTTGCCTTTATCGTTTTGAGCTGCGTGGAACTGATGAAGACGTTATTTATGTAAAAAAGGGATTGGAAAGATTTTGGAAACAATTGGTATAGGACAATCGCAGAAATCGGATCAGATTACAGATTATCATGCGTTGAATGCAATGCTTAATCTTTATGATGAAAATGGTCATATTCAATTTGATATGGATCGGCTTGCTGCACGGCAATATTTTCTTCAGCATGTTAATCAAAATACAGTTTTTTTTCATAACCTGAAGGAAAAAATAGATTACTTAATAGAAGAAGGTTATTATGAAAAAGCTTTATTTGAGCTTTATGATTTTTCTTTTATTAAAAAGCTTTTTAAACGTGCTTATGCATTTAAGTTTCGTTTTCCTACCTTTTTAGGCGCATTTAAGTACTATACCAGCTATACACTGAAGACTTTTGATGGGAAACGTTATCTTGAACGTTATGAAGATCGTGTCTGTCTTGTGGCTTTATATTTGGCACAAGGGAATAAAGCTCTTGCTGAAAGTTTTGTGGATGAAATTATTACAGGACGTTTTCAACCGGCAACACCGACATTTTTAAATGCTGGGAAAAAACAACGAGGTGAATTGGTTTCGTGTTTTTTGCTACGTGTTGAAGATAATATGGAATCGATAGGTCGTGCGGTTAATTCGGCTTTGCAGCTTTCAAAACGTGGTGGAGGTGTGGCGCTTTGTTTAACGAATTTGCGGGAAGCTGGAGCGCCAATTAAGCAAATAGAAAATCAGTCCTCAGGTGTTTTACCAGTGATGAAACTTTTGGAAGATTCTTTTTCTTACGCCAATCAGCTTGGGGCACGTCAGGGGGCTGGAGCTGTTTATTTGCATGCTCATCATTTAGATATTATGAAGTTTTTGGATACAAAGCGTGAAAATGCTGATGAAAAAGTTAGAATTAAAACGCTTTCGCTTGGTGTTGTTATTCCTGATATTACTTTTGAGCTTGCACGGAATAATGAGGATATGTATCTCTTCTCATCGTATGACATCGAGCGTGTGACAGGTAAGCCCTTTAGCGATATTTCTTTAACGGAGCATTATCGTTCTTTTGTTGATAATGCAAAGATTCGTAAAAAGAAAATAAGTGCACGCGTTTTTTTCCAGACATTAGCGGAAATTCAATTTGAGTCGGGCTATCCCTATATTTTATTTGAGGATACTGCTAATCGATCGAATCCGATAGCTGGGCGCATAAGTATGAGCAATTTATGTTCAGAAATTTTGCAGGTGAGTGAGGCGAGTGAACTGGAGACAGATTTAACTTATCGCACGATTGGAAGTGATATATCCTGTAATCTTGGATCCATGAATATTGCCAAAGCAATGGAAAGTCCTAATTTTGGACAGACCGTGGAATCTGCTGTTCGCGCTCTGACTGCTGTTTCGGATATGAGCAATATTGATTGTGTGCCTTCCATTGCGAAAGGCAATGCTGAAAGTCATGCGATTGGTTTGGGACAAATGAATTTGCATGGGTTTCTAGCGCGTGAGCAGATCTATTATGGGTCTCCAGAAGCGATTGATTTTACCAATATCTATTTTTATATTGTGACATATCACGCCATACGTGCTTCCAATTTAATTGCGCGCGAACGTCAAGAAATGTTTGCAGGGTTTGAAAAATCAGCTTATGCAGATGGACGTTTTTTCGAAAAATATATTGAAAGAGAATGGAAACCGCAATTTGCGCTTGTGCAAGAGCTTTTTGAGCGGAACAATATTGTTATTCCAAGTCAAAAGGATTGGCAGGAACTCAAGGATTTAGTTGTTGAGTACGGGCTTTATAATCGCAATCTACAGGCAGTTCCTCCCACGGGATCTATCTCCTATATTAATCATGCCACTTCCTCTATTCATCCGATTGCTTCAAAAATCGAAATTCGCAAAGAGGGAAAAATTGGGCGCGTTTATTATCCCGCTCCTTATATGGATAATACGAATTTGAATTTTTACCAAGATGCTTATGAGATTGGTCCTGAAAAAATTATAGATACCTATGCTGCGGCAACACAGCATGTTGATCAAGGTCTTTCATTAACATTATTTTTTCCTGATACGGCTACTACACGTGATATTAATCGCGCACAAATTTATGCCTGGAAAAAGGGGATAAAAAGTATTTACTATGTACGATTACGGCAAGTAGCATTGAGTGGAACAGAAGTAGATGGCTGTGTTTCGTGTAGTTTATAGGAGATCATCATATGACCAAGATTACAACCAAAAATCCTGTTGTGTGTGCTGTTAATTGGAATAGATTACATGATGAGAAAGATCTTGAAGTATGGAACCGCTTAACTGGAAATTTTTGGTTGCCTGAAAAGGTTCCGCTTTCCAATGATATTCCCTCATGGTCAAGCTTAACGGATGAAGAACGCAAGCTAACAATTCGTGTTTTTACAGGATTAACGCTTCTCGATACAATTCAAAATACTGTAGGAGCCATTTCACTGTTGGCTGATGCGATAACAGAGCATGAGGAGGCGGTTTTGACGAATATTGCCTTCATGGAAGCGGTTCATGCACGTTCTTATTCCTCTATTTTTTCAACCCTTTGCTCGACGGTAGAAGTTGATGATGCATTTAGATGGTCGGAAGAAAATATTCATTTGCAGAAAAAGGCTAGATTAGTACTTGAACGTTATGAAGCAAATGATCCACTCAAGAAAAAAATTGCTTCTACTTTACTGGAAAGCTTTTTATTTTATTCTGGTTTTTATTTACCAATGTATTGGGCCAGCCGAGCTAAGTTAACCAATACAGCAGATCTCATTCGACTGATCATTCGTGATGAAGCTGTTCATGGTTATTATATAGGTTATAAATTCCAATTAGGCTTTGCAAAGCTTGATGAAGCCAAAAAGCAAGAAATTAAAGATTTTGCTTTTAACTTGCTCTTTGACCTTTATCATATCGAGTGCAAATATACTGAAGATCTTTATGATGCACTTGGATTGACGGAAGATGTTAAAATTTTTCTCCATTATAATGCAAACAAGGCTTTAATGAATTTGGGTTTTGAAGCTCTTTTCCCACCTGAGGTTTGTCATGTTAACCCCGCTATTTTGGCAGCTTTATCACCAAACTCTGACGAAAATCATGACTTTTTTTCAGGGTCTGGTTCTTCTTATGTCATTGGTAAGGCGGTTGCTACTACGGATGATGATTGGGAATTTTAATATTTGCATGTAAACAGAAGAGCGCGAGGTATCCCACAGAGATCTTTGCGCACTTCTAAACATTGAAAACCATTTTTTTCAAACAGATTGCAAACTTCATTTTCTTGAGAGAAACCAATTTCAACAGCGACATAGCCGTTTTCTTTTAAGTGGTTGGCTGCTTCATGGGCGAGTTTTCGATAAAAATCAAGACCATCTTCCCCTCCTATCAGAGCGCGCAATGGATCATATAAGCGCACTTCTTTTGCAAGTTTTTTGATATCTTTTGCGGGAATATAAGGTGGATTGGAAATAATGAAATCAAAGCGATCTGCGACAGAATCAAACCAGTCGCTAAGAAGAGGTGTGAAGCGGTGTGCTACTTCAGCATTTTTTGCATTTTTTTTCGCTGTTTTAAGGGCATCTTCAGAAATATCGACTGCCACCGCATAGGATTGGGGAATTTGTTTAAGGAGTGCAATGGCAATGGCGCCACTTCCTGTTCCCATATCAAGGAATGTTGTTCTTCTTGAATTTTCGACCTGTTTTTGGAGAAAAGGGAGAACAAGATCTATCAGCGTTTCTGTATCAGGGCGTGGTTCTAACGTCTCTTGAGACAATGTAAAAGATATACCATAAAATTCTCGTGCTCCTATAATACGGTAAACGGGTTCGCCTGCAATACGCCGTTGTAAAGCCTGTTCTATTTGTGTAATGTGCTCAGAAGTTAGAGGCATATCCGGTTGAGAAATTCTTTCAGCAGCATTTATTCCTGTTATCCATTCAACGAGTATTTTCGCATCGAGATTGGCTTCAGCAATTCCTTTCGTGCGCAATTTTTCTTGCATTTGCTGGATGACATTCTTGAAAGAATATTTGCTCAATTATTATCCATTTCCATCAGCAGTGTTGTTTGATGATCTGAGATGAGTGCATGAATAAGCTCATCAAGATCTCCCTCTAGAATGCGATCAAGCTTATACAAGGTTAGATTAATACGGTGATCCGTGACGCGTCCTTGTGGAAAATTATAGGTACGAATACGTTCTGAACGATCACCAGAACCAACTTGACTTTTACGGGAAGCTGAACGTTCACTTTCCGCTTTTTGTCGTTCGATATCGAATAAGCGTGCCCGTAAAATTTGAAGGGCTCGTGCTCGGTTCTGATGTTGTGATTTTTCTGCTTGTACGACCATAATTCCTGTTGGAATATGCGTGATACGAACAGCTGAATCCGTTGTATTAACATGCTGTCCTCCTGCTCCAGATGCACGCATTGTGTCGATACGAATATCTTCAGGACGAATATCGATATCAATTTCTTCAGCCTCTGGAAGCACAGCAACGGTAGAAGCAGATGTATGGATACGTCCACCTGTCTCTGTTTCGGGGATACGTTGCACACGATGAACCCCTGATTCATATTTCAATTTAGAAAAGACTCCTTTTCCTGAAATGGTAGCAATAATCTCTTTATATCCACCAACTTCCCCCTCACTGATTGAAATAACTTCTACTTTCCAATTGTGAGCATGGGCATAACGTTCATACATGCGGAAAAGATCACCGGAAAAAAGTGCTGCTTCTGATCCACCCGTTCCTGCTCGAATTTCAACAATAGCGTTTTTTTCATCAGCAACATCTTTAGGCAAAAGCAGAATTTGGAGTTCTTTTTCAAATTGCTCTACTTTTTTATATAACGATGGTAGCTCTTCTTGGGCAAGATTACGCATCTCTATATCTGTTTGTTTATCGTTGATAATCGTTTCTAATTCTGTAATCTCTTCGTAAAGAGCATTTAATGCGCGTATAGAGGCAATAACGGGTTGTAGTTCTGCATATTCAGAAGCTAATTTGACATATGTTTCAGCATTTGGATTCGTCGTCATTTGGCTTTCAATTATTTCAAAGCGCTTTTCAAGCTGTCTCATACGATCTTGTGGCAAAGAAACCATGATAATATTGGCCTAATTTTTCATAATACAATTTTTATAGTATTTTGTTGCAATGATTTTTTGTTATAATATTGGCAATGAATTACCGCATAGCATCATACAAAAAGAGGTAATAAAGCAATTCTTTTTTTTTGCCAATGAAAACTATTATATTTTAAAGGTAAATTTTTATAAAATTTGATTTGCCAGAGGTCTTTTATCTAATGATATATAATCATTTTTTTAAGAGTTTTTTTCCGTAAAGCTCAAGGCGATGATTAATAATATCATAGCCAAGGGATTTTGCAATTTCCTCTTGCAGTTTTTCAATAACATCAGAATGAAACTCGATAACTTGTCCTGTTTCTATATCAATGAGATGATCATGATGTTGCCCATCTGCTTGTTCAAAACGAGATGGACCACCACTAAAAGTATGCCGATGGATTGTTCCATTTCCTTCTAATGTTTTCATGGTTCGATAAACCGTCGAGAGTGAAATACTCGAATCCACTTTGTTTGCACGCTGAAAAATTTCAAATGCATTGGGATGATCATTTGTATCATTCAAAATATCAAGAATAATACGTCGTTGGCGTGTTACTCTTAAACCAGCTGTGCGTAATTCTTGCTCATAATTTCGCTTTTTATTCATTTGCATAGTTTGCTTTTCAAACAAAGGTTCCATGACAGTGTTTGTATTTTTTCTCTGAACCGCAAGGACAACGCTCATTACGTCCAACTTTTCCCCATGTGGTTATATCATTAGGGTCACGATCTTGTGGATTAACAAATCTATTTTCTTGTGATCTTGCCCATAAGGTGGGACCATTTTCTTGACTTTGATCATTAAAGATAGAAGAAGCAGCATCAGTTTGCTCAGGCATGGTCGGTTCTGTGGAGTGTTGAATAATTTCAAAGCGCATAAGTTTAGAAGTGACAATTTTGCGCAAATTTTTCAACATACTTTGAAAGAGTTCAAAAGATTCTGTCTTATATTCATTGAGTGGATCCCGTTGAGCATAACCACGAAAACCAACAACAGAACGCAAATGATCTAGACTTACCAGATGTTCACGCCATAACGTGTCAATAGTTTCGAGCAATACTGCTTTGTGAAAATAAGCCATAACTTCTGGAGAGTAACGTTCAGTACGCTCATTTTCAAGTTTTGTAACAGCATCTGAGATACGCTCTAGAATTTGCTCTTCGGCAATTCCGTCTTCTTTTGCCCATTCTTCCACTGGAAGCTCAAGATTAAAGAGGTGTTGAAGCTCTTCTTCGAGAGTTTTTGCATCCCATTTTTCAGAATATGTCCCTGAAGGAATATAGGCCTCTACAAGATCCTCTACGACTTCATCGCGCATTTCATGGATCATTTCTGTTAAATCATCTGCGTTCATGACCTCCATACGCTGTTCAAAAATAACCTTGCGTTGATCATTCATGACATCATCATATTTTAGCAGATTTTTACGAATTTCAAAGTTTCGTGCTTCGACCTTTTTTTGTGCTTTTTCAAGGGCTTTATTAATCCATGGATGGATAATGGCTTCATTTTCTTTCAATCCAAGTTTTTGCAGCATACCATCCATACGGTTAGAGCCAAAGATACGCATAAGATCATCTTGAAGAGAGAGAAAGAATTTTGAGCGACCAGGATCACCTTGGCGACCAGAACGTCCACGAAGCTGGTTATCAATACGACGGCTTTCATGACGTTCAGTAGCGATAACATAAAGCCCTCCAGCTGCTAAAGCTTTTTCTTTAAGCTTCTGAACATCTTTTTTGATTTCTTCAATTTTAGCTGTGCGCTCTGGACCTTCAGGGATATCCTGTAACTCTTGCCGGATGCGCATTTCAACATTACCACCAAGCTGTATATCCGTACCGCGTCCCGCCATGTTGGTTGCGATGGTGAGAGCTCCAGGAACTCCTGCTTGCGCAATGATGTATGCTTCTTGCTCGTGATAGCGAGCATTTAAGACTCTAAAACCGGTAATGCCCTCTTTTCGCAAACGCTCTGCCAATTGTTCTGACTTTTCAATAGAGGTTGTTCCAACAAGAATAGGCTGTTCTTTTTCGTGTGCTTGACGGATATCACGCACAATTGCTCGATATTTCTCTTCTGCTGTTCGATAAATCTCATCATCTTCATCAATACGTTGTATTGGCAAATTTGTAGGGACTTCAACAACGTCAAGACCATAAATATTTCTGAATTCTTCGGCTTCTGTTGTTGCCGTTCCAGTCATGCCAGATAATTTTCTATACATACGGAAGTAATTTTGGAAAGTGATGGAAGCAAGTGTCTGGTTTTCTGGTTGAATAGCAACATGCTCTTTAGCTTCTAAAGCTTGATGAAGTCCTTCAGAATAACGTCGCCCAGGCATCATTCGCCCTGTAAATTCGTCAATAATAACGATTTCATCATTGCGAACAATGTAATCTTTATCGCGAGAAAACAGTTTATGGGCTTTTAGAGCATTATTGACATGATGAACGATAGCGACATTTTCTATGTCATAAAGACTTTCACCTTTAAGATGCCCAGCTTGTTCAAGCAGTTTTTCAATTTTTTCAGTACCAACTTCGGTAAAGGTCGTTGTTTTTTGTTTTTCGTCTATTTCATAGTCCTCTGGAGTTAAGGCAGGAATAAATGTATCAATAAGGTTATAGAAGTCAGTACGATCTTCTAGAGGACCAGAAATAATAAGGGGGGTACGGGCTTCATCAATAAGAATCGAATCAACTTCATCGACAATTGCGTAATGATGTCCACGTTGGACCATTTGACTACGATCGAAGGCCATATTATCCCGCAAATAATCAAAACCTAGTTCATTATTTGTGGCGTAGGTGATGTCGCATGCATAGGCCTCTCGGCGGGCATCACTATCAAGGTCATGAAGAATCACGCCCGTTGTAAGTCCTAGAAAACTAAAAATTTTTCCCATTGTTTCAGCATCACGACTAGCGAGATAATCGTTTACTGTCACAACATGAACGCCTTTACCCTCCAATGCATTGAGATAAATTGGTAGAGTTGCCATTAATGTTTTACCTTCACCTGTACGCATTTCAGCTATGCCACAGTCGTGAAGGACCATTCCACCAATAAGTTGTACGTCAAAAGGACGCATGTCATAAACACGTTTTGCGGCTTCACGAACAGTTGCGAAAGCTTCTGGTAAGAGCAAATCAACACTTTCACCTTCACGAAGACGTTTACGAAAGGCATCTGTTTTTTGGCAAAGCTGCTCATCACTTAATTTTACGAATTGTTCTTCCAAAGCATTAATTTGTGCAACTTTTTGGCGGAGTGCTTTGAGATGTCGCTCATGAGCAGAACCAAAAAACTTACGGGCAAAAACACCTAAACTGACCATCTCTGGCCCTTTCTTTTAATTGTTGTCACTCTTGTTGGGTAATTCATACGCTTTCCCCATACTCTACATTTTTTTCAAGTTATCTGATATCATTAGAGACATCATGAAATGCAGATGGTACCATTATACTTGCTGGTGTGCAATTTTCCACTTTAATTGTAAAGTAGAGATAAGAGGCTAAGCGCTCTATGTCAACTTTAAGTATGCTATTTAATTGATACAATACAAAGTAATTTAAGATACAATATGTCATTTTTCTCTATTATCATGTTTTTCATCTGCATTAGATAGGATTGGAGAAACTGAGATAAAAGGACAATTTTATACTTTTTTGAAATAAATTACCAATTTATTTCTCTATGTTTAAAGATTAAAGTGTTATGGTAAAGAAAATTGGAATCTTGAACCTGCCTTCATTTTTAAGGAGTATATTTATGAAATTTAACTTTATCACGCTGTTTTTAGCATCAACTTTATTGGCAAGTACAAGTTTAGGGGTGAAAGCCCAAGAAGGTTTGAATTCATCGTCGAATGATTTAAAGACTTTAGAGAAAGCTTCTGAAAAATCCGTTTCTCCTTCTCATATTATGGCGGTTATTGATGGGAAAAATATTACAGCAGGCCAATTAGATGATTTAGCGCTTGAAATAAATCCTAATTTAGCACGTTTTCCTGATGAACAACGCCGTATGATGGTTCTAAAAGCTTATTTAGATATGCAGGCACTTGCAAAAGCAGCAAGAAGCAAAGGTCTTGATAAGACAGAAGCTTACGATAAACGTATGGCAGTCATGCGTGACAATGTTCTTCAGCAGCTTTATTTTAAACAGGCGATTGTTGACAAAATATCGGACACTGATTTGGAAGCTCTTTATAAGCAAGAAGTTGCGGCTTTACCTAAAGAGGATGAGGTTAAAGCGCGTCATATTTTGGTCAAAACGAGAAAAGAGGCAGAAGCTATCATTAAGCATTTGAATAAAGGCGAAAATTTTGAAGAGATTGCAAAGAAAAGTTCAACAGATGGTTCTGCTGCCGTTGGGGGTGATCTTGGTTATTTTAGCCATGGTCAAATGGTCAAGCCTTTTGAAGATGCAGCATTTGGTTTGAAAGTTGGCGAATACACGAAACAACCCGTTGAAAGTCCTTTTGGTTGGCATATTATTAAATTAGAAGATCGTCGTGTAAAACAACCGCCTGCATTTGATGATGTTAAAGAGATGTTGCGGACACAGCTGATAAAAAAGCGCTATCAAGAACTGATTGTTGATTTGCGTAGCAAGATAGATGTGAAATACCCTGATCCTAATGTTACAAAAATCATGGAATCGCTTCATCAAAATGGGACGCTACTTCCCGATGAGACATCCGATGAAGAAGATACGGAGTAGCTAGGAAAAATAGGTGGATAGCCTCTTTAATAGATAATTTGCTAGGTTAGTTTTGTTCAAAAAAACTAGCAGTTTTCTATGAGAGGTTATTGATCTGCAATCATTTCATTCGTTTTTATAGAAAGCATATTGTGGTTTTGAAAATTTCTCCTTTGTCGCCTCAAAAGATCCAGGAGCTTTCTCCTTTATCTGGTGTACGGATAGCAACAGCTGAAGCTGGGATTAAATATAAAAATCGTACAGATCTTCTTTTCATCATATTCGATAAACCAGTGAGTGTGGCCGGTGTTTTTACCCGTTCAAAATGTCCATCTGCCCCTGTAGAGCATTGTCGTGCATCGCTTCCTCATGGGGTTGCGAGGGGGGTTATTGTGAATTCTGGAAATGCAAATGCTTTTACAGGAAGCAAAGGAAAGCACACAACCAATGCAATCATCTGTGCAGCAGCGAACGCTTTAAAGGTTAGAGAAGATGAAATTTTTATAGCTTCTACGGGTGTTATTGGTGAGCCAATGGATGCATCGGGTATTGTCAATCTGTTACCCAGTATGACAGAGACAGCAGAAGAGGGAAATTGGTTGGAAGCTGCAAAAGCCATAATGACAACGGACACATTTCCAAAACTTGCTACGTGCACTTTTGACTGTGGGGGAGAGCATGTTACCATTAATGGAATTGCAAAAGGTGCTGGTATGATTGCACCCGATATGGCGACAATGCTGTCATTTGTGGTTAGTGATGCTACCATTTCTTCGGATGCACTCCAATCCATGTTGTCAGAGGCGGTTCAGAGCTCTTTCAATTCAATCACGGTTGATAGCGATACCTCAACATCAGATACACTCATGATGTTTGCGACAGGAAAAGAAAATTTTCCTTGCATTAGATGTAAAACAGATCCGCGTTATGAAGTGTTCTCAAAGCACTTGAGTGCACTTTTGCATGAGCTTGCGTTACAAGTGGTGTGTGATGGTGAAGGTGCTCGTCATTTAATTGAAGTTAATGTAATTGGTGCTACAACAAACGATGCTGCAAAAACGATTGCTCTCTCAATTGCAAATTCACCCCTTGTAAAAACAGCAATTGCCGGTGAAGATGCCAATTGGGGGCGGGTTGTTATGGCAGTGGGTAAGGCAGGTGTTGAAGTAGACCGTGATCTGTTAACGATTTGGTTTGGTGAACATCGTTTGGCGATTAATGGCGAACGAGATCCTGAGTATTGTGAAGAAGCAATAGGTACTTATATGCAAAGTAAACACATAACAATTCGTGTTGATATCGGTTTGGGTAATGGTACGGCGACAGTTTGGTCTTGCGATTTAACAAAAGGGTACGTTATGATCAACAGCGATTATAGAAGTTAACGAATGCACTTTATATTTAACAACTTATTATTTTCAGAGAAAATGGGGTATGTGAGCTCTTTTAGGAGCAGAGGGGATATGATAGAAAAGACAGTTATCTTTATGTTCCCTATTGGGGAGTGATATGTGTATAAAAAGTTCCATTCTTCTTGTTGTTGCATGCGCATTGTTCGATCAGAATAATCGTGTTTTGCTTACACAGCGTCCTGAAGGAAAATCACTGGCTGGTTTATGGGAGTTTCCTGGTGGAAAGGTTGAGCAAGGTGAAACTCCAGAAATTTCATTGATTCGTGAACTAGAAGAGGAGCTTGGTATTTATGTTCAACCAAATAATTTACACCCTTTAACGTTTGCGAGCCATAGCTATGAAACATTTCATCTCTTAATGCCATTGTATCTTTGTTACCATTATGAGGGCGTTGCGCAAGGACGAGAAGGGCAAAATTTAGAATGGGTTTTTATTAATGATCTTGATAAATACCCTATGCCTAATGCTGATAAACCATTGGTTCAGGTATTGAAAAATCATCTTCTTTAATGTGTTATAAGAAGCAAATATTGTTTAAATATAATTCAATATATTGATTTAAAATGATAATTTTAAATTTTCATGTTGAATGAGGAAGTTCAGAGTCGTAAAAATTTTTCTCATTTCAAATCTGTTTTATGTTAAATTAATCAAAACCATTCTTTTGCCCGTTCCAAGCGGAGAGGGTCATGTGGATAAAGTTATTTAAGAAAAAAATAAAATACGTGCTGAAAAAACGCTCTCCAACAACTAGGGGGTATCGCAATATTGAGAATGGGCAAAAGTGTATAATGGTTCCTTTGTACGCTTCATAAGCATAAAAATGGTGGTAGATAATGGATTTATACTTTTTGCGATTATCATTGAGAGATTGTCTTGGATGCACCGAAAAATATTAGGAGTATTTATTTCATAATAGCTTATGATTGATAATTATACATTATCGCTTCATTATTTCTCTTGATGCTCTATTGTTTCTCAATCAAAAAAATTCAATAACGTACTCATAAAAAGGGTAGTATGTAATGTGAAAAATAATTTTAAACTGAATAAAATATATGGCTAATGAACTATTAAATATAAAAGAAAAACATGAAGAGAAGAGTACTTAGGGGATTGTATTATAGTATGAGAGATGAGGAAAAAGCTATCTGACTTAAGTATATAAATGAGAAATACAAATTAATGTGAGAGTGTTTTATGAAGTTTATATATTTCATTCAGAATGGAAGAGATAAAAATATAAGGAATTGTGCAATCTTCATTTTTTTTGAAAAGAATACGCTCATTTCTCTATTGGTTTGTAATAAAGGTGTTTGAAACAGTGAAATATGATAATATCGAAAACGCTGATTCAAATGGTGTCATACGAGTTTATGATTATAATTAACTGTATGATATTTTAATACATATTATTCAGTAAGCCTGTTGATGAGTCTTTACACTATTTAAAGATAGGCGAATATTAATAAAGACTTCTAAATGAATATTGGATATGAGCTTTAAGAAAAGATCAAAAATGCTCTTTTCGAACAATGGGGGCACACCCCTCATATAATACAGAACGCTATTGCGTTGCATATTTATGAGATTGTTTTAAAAAGGCATTTCTTAAAGTACCCAAGTCCATTTCGCACTGGCGCCTGAATGGTATAACGATAAAGCCATTGAGCACCACCATCTTTACGCTTATGAAGGAGTAAGCTGGTCCCAATGTTATTATGATAGCTCTTGGTATTTGAGAGCATTCAGAAGGGATATTTTTATTTATACATCAATTTCGCTTGCGATAAACAGGCAAGCGATTTTGATTGATTCAACATAAAAACAGATTTGAAATAAGAGAATTTTACGATATTTAGAATGCTTGACGCAGAGTGAATGATGGATAATTATCCTTATAAATCAATTTATTGTATAATAAAAACATTCAATTAATTTTTTATAAGAGGTATATATTAAGTCTCCTAAATTGGACGGCGTTTTGCGATGGGATATTGATTTTTTTTAGCGATACGCGTAATTGCCTGTTCCAATGGCTCGATCATAACGTCCATAGAAAAACCACTTGCATGAATAATATTTTCATGATCAACCATAATAGCAACATGACCTTTCCAAAAAATCAAATCGCCTCGTTGAAGTTTATCAGTGTCTGTAAGAAGCTTGCCTATAGTTTTTTGCTGCATATCAGTGTCACGTAAAACTATTTGACCGGTCATCATCATCGAGAGTTGGATGAGTCCTGAACAATCAATTCCAAAACCGCTGACCCCACCCCAAAGATAAGGTGTACGGATAAAGGTTTCTGCAACCGTAACATAATCTTCATATACGCGTCCAATGGGGCTGAGATGGTTCGTAATGATTGCTGTTCCATTTTCAAGAATAGAATACCGTGTGTCACGGATTTCAATTTCATCAGCAACACTGACTTTGCTTCCCATAGATAAAGGGAACTCTATCGGTCCATGTAAGTCAGCTTGTAAATATTTAAATGTGCGTGGTACCGAAACCACATGCGTTTGTTTTATGGTTGATGTACAAAGAACTTTTGTATCAATATAACCAACATAACCATCTTTGAGTGATTGTCCCCACGACATTGTTTCCCCTTGTTCAAAAATGAGAAGTTCTTCTCCGAATAAGCATTCTGTTTGTCTTTCACTTTTTTTATTATTTTCTTTAAAAAGTCCAGCAACCGGTGTATTAACGCGTCTTTTTTCACCTTGAACAAAGCGCTGAGCGGTAATTTCTGTTTCAAGACGTTGATCTGCTAGATCATCTCTGAATGCATGGAGTCTTGGGTCTTTAGAGTTCATCTTTTTGCTTTCCATTTTTTTGTTTCTCACCTTTAAATAAACTCATGGAAACTCTATTGGTAAGGTTTCTATCTTCAAACACAACTAAGAACACAGTTTAAAACGATAGCAATTGTTCTTGAAATTGCAAAATTGTCCATTTTTGTGGATATTTTGTGTCAAAATTCATTTTTTAAAAATATTATAAAGGGCACGAATAGTTTGTGCTGATCCACCAATAGGGTACCCTGGTTTTTCTTTTGGAACCCACCCATAAAGGTCGAAATGCGCAAAATGTTCAGCTTTTTCAACAAAAGAATTAAGAAATAAAGCAGCTGTTATAGAACCAGCAAAGCTATTTCCAGTTACATTGTTAAGATCAGCAATTGGTGATGATAACATCTCTTGGTAAGGTTTCCAAAGGGGCATTTGCCAAAGAGGATCAAAGACAGCATGAGCAGATTCAGAAATTTGTTGTGCCCATATTGAATCATTACAATAAAATGCGGGAAGATCTGGTCCTAATGCTATACGGGCTGCCCCTGTTAAAGTAGCCATACAAAGCATGAATTGTGGACTTTCTTCATCACCATAGGTGAGTGCATCGGCAAGAACAAGTCGCCCTTCAGCATCTGTATTGCCTACTTCAACACTTAAGCCTTTACGACTTTTGAGAATATCGCTTGGTCGGTAAGCATTCGCAGAAATTGCATTTTCTACGGCTGGAATCAAAACACGGAGACGGAAAGGCAATTTTGCATCCATGATAAGTTTAGCCAATCCCAAAACGTTTGCCCCACCCCCCATGTCTTTTTTCATAAGCAACATGTTATTGGCTGATTTAATATCGAGTCCTCCAGTATCAAAAGTTACGCCTTTGCCCACCAACGTTATTTTAGGATGATGTTCTTGCCCCCAGAGTAACTCAATCAATCGTGGTGCAGTACTGCCTGCTCGTCCCACGGCATGAATCATTGGAAAGTTATGGGTTAAGAGATCATCTCCACAAATACTTTGGACATGAGCACCATAAATTTTCCCTAGTTGCCGAGTTTCTTCTTCGAGAGCGTCAGTGTTCATATCATTGGCTGGAATATTAATGAGATCACGGACGAAAAAGACAGCTTCATAAATTCGTTGGAGTTCATTAAGATCAACGGCCTCATTGACATGGATGGATAATGATTTGAAAGAAGAATTTTGACGATAGCGATTAAATTGATAGCTACCAAATGCCAATCCAAGATAGGTATTTATTTCATCAGAGGTTGTACCTTCTAAATGCCATTGACCAGCAGGAAGTTTTTGAGCAAGAACTCCTGTGATAAAAGGATCGTTACCATCGCCAATTCCAAATAAAACTTTTTTTAAATGCCCCGTTTCGTGAGGAACAAAGAGTATTTGTCCTGCTTTGCCAGTAAAGTCATTAACTTTTATCCATGCTGTTGTTGATGCATCAAGTGATAAGTTAGCAAGACTTCTTTGGTTTACCAAGATGATAGGGCAACTGTTATCGATACGCGTTGAGGTAAAATGAATGTGGTGGTGCTGCATAGTTATGAGATCCTTATAGTCGTCTAAGTGCGACATATTCAACCAAATGATTTTTTCCCTTTCGTAGAATGAGATTTGACCGTGGTCGTGTTGGCAATATATTTTCCTGTAAATTTTTTAAATTAATCGTTTGCCAAAGATCCTCAGCGATTTTTGAGGCTTCTTTTTCATTGAGGTGGGCATAACGGTGAAAATAGGATTCAGGATTTTGAAAAGTTGTTTTACGCAAACGTTTAAAGCGCTCCAAATACCAGTGACGAATGATTTCTGTTTCGGCATCGACATAGATTGAAAAATCAAAAAAATCTGATACGAAAGGAATAGCTTTTCCATCTTTAGGAAGATCACTGACCTGTAATACATTAATACCTTCAACAATTAAAATATCAGGACGATCGATGGTAATTGTCTGATTTTCTAGAACATCATAGGTCATATGTGAGTAAAGTGGGGCACGGACATTTCCGATACCTGCTTTTATAGCCGAAAGAAAGCACAGCAGTTTTTTAATGTCATAGGAATCAGGAAATCCTTTACGATTCATACGATTTTTTTGCTGTAAGATTGCGTTAGGATAGAGAAAACCATCCGTTGTGATTAGATCAACTTTAAGACTAGATGTCCAACGTTTCAACAGTTCTTGAAGAATGCGAGCCGTGGTTGATTTTCCTACAGCTACAGAACCAGCAATTCCAATAATAAAGGGCGTTTTTCTACTCTCTTCTTGATGGAGAAACTGCTGACGTTTGTGAAAAAGTTCCTGTACTGCTTCAACATGGCATGATAACAGACGCGATAAAGAAAGATAAATGCGTTGGACTTCTTTAAGATCGATAGGATCATCAATAGAGCGTAAACGCTTAATTTCATCAAAAGTCAAAGTAAGAGGTGTGTCTTCACGAAACTCTGACCATTCTTGTGCAGTAAAAACACGATAGGGTGAATATCGGTCAGAAACGGATTTGACCAGATTATCTTTCTGATTAATTTTTTGTATAGTCGTATCAATCATTTGTATTTGTCGAGATTTTTTTGCAGCAGCAATTGATTAAGAGCAGACAAAAGAGCGGCTTTATTTTCAAATAAATTTTGTTTTGCATGCTCTCTTCTTTTAAGATAATAGATCATTTTTCATTAACTTATAGTCCAGTCATTCCAGTTTGCACGGATTTGTGCTAATGAGTACCCTTGCGCCAAAAAAGCCCATAAAAGTAGACGCGCTTTTACGGCTGATAAATAACCAGACATGAGAGCACCAGAAGCAATCATATCGATTTCTGAGCCTTTATAGCCATAAGTTATACGAGTTGTTGAGCCATTACAACAACGACTAGCAATAATAATTGGTATTTTTTGTGCATATTGTTGTACAAGGTCTGCTTCTTGAAAACTACAGTGTCCTGAACCAAAACCAGCTATAACAAGCCCAGCATAATACCCACTTTCAAGGCAGAATCTCATTAATTGTGCATCAGATGATAAAGAGGAATAGAGGAGTGCAATTTGATGATCGTGATTTTGGGGAAGATCAAACGTTTTTGGGAAAAATTTTCGATCATTAAAATAAATGAGTTTTCCTTCTAAAATAGTTCCCAAAATACCTGCGAGGCCTGATTGAAATGTTTCAATTTTGACGGTATGGCTTTTATACAGCCAATAAGGTGAATGAATTGTGTCATTGATGACAACGAGAACGCCCCTGTTACGACTTTGTGGGGCTGCCGCGACACGAGTTGCTGCTAAAATATTAGCTGGTCCATCAGCGCCTGCTTCATGAGGCATACGCATAGCACCAGTTATAATGAGTGGTTCAGCTTCCTTCCAGTAAAGAGAAAGAAAAAAAGCTGTTTCTTCCAGAGTATCAGTACCTTGCGTTAAAACAATACCTTCTGCACCAGCGTTTATTTGTTGTTTTGCCCAAGCGATTATTTCAAAAAGAATTTTAAAAGATAAAGATCCACTTGGCATTTGTATTAATGTTTGTGCATGAATATCAGCAACATCATTTAAATTAGGAACATTTTTTATGAGGTTATCTGAGGTTAAAGTCGGTTGCATATGGCCAGAACTATCAGCAGTCATTGCAATTGTTCCACCTAAGGTTCCTATGGCTATTTTTTTCATAATTTTCCTCTAAAGGGTACAAACTGTTTAAATAAAGCTATTTAGCAGTAATTTACATTGACAACAATGATATCATTTTTTCAATTTTAAAAAATTGAGTTATGCTGAATCATTGTGTTTTTCTGTATATGTTCTTAAATAGGACAATAGTAATTGAGTTTTACATTGTATGAAAAGACAATATTAAAAAGAAAAGTTAATATTAAGGAGTTTCCTTATGATAGAACATAAGCCAGACATAATGTATGGTACAACGATTATTACGGTACGAAAAGGTGGCAAAGTTGTGATGGCTGGTGACGGTCAGGTCTCTCTTGGACAAACGATTATGAAAGGCAATGCACGTAAAGTCCGTCGTCTTGGAAAAAGCGGAGTGGTTGTTGCTGGTTTTGCAGGTGCTACGGCAGATGCTTTTACATTACTGGAGAGATTGGAAACAAAGCTTGAGCAATATCCTGATCAGCTTATGCGTGCATGTGTAGAACTTGCAAAAGATTGGCGAACAGATCGCTATTTGCGTCGTCTTGAAGCGATGATGCTCGTGGCTGATAAGAAAGTAACTTTGGCTCTAACAGGGCTTGGTGATGTCTTAGAACCAGAAGATGGGGTTATGGCAATTGGCTCTGGAGGAAATTTTGCTCTTTCGGCTGCGCGGGCACTCATGGACTTGGATTTGGATGCAGAAACTATTGCTCGTAAAGCTATGGCTATTGCCGCTAAAATTTGTGTTTACACCAATGATCATTTTACGATTGAAACATTGGATGCAGAATTATCTTCTTTAGAGAAAGCTATTTAAATGTGTGTTGTATTTTCCCCTCGTGAGACTGTTTCAGAACTTGATCGTTTTATTATTGGCCAAAATGATGCCAAACGCTCTGTAGCTATTGCACTGCGCAATCGGTGGCGTAGGCAACAGCTTGATGAGCCGATGCGTGAAGAAGTTATGCCAAAAAATATTTTAATGATAGGGCCAACAGGTGTTGGTAAAACAGGAATCGCACGTCGATTAGCAAAACTTTCTGGAGCACCTTTTGTGAAAGTAGAAGCGACGAAATTTACTGAAGTTGGTTATGTGGGACGTGATGTTGAGCAAATTATTCGAGATCTTGTTGAAATTGCCATTTCTCTTGTACGTGAAAAGAAACGGGATGAAATAAAAGAAAAGGCTCACGTGAATGCTGAAGAGCGCGTTCTAGACGCCCTTGTTGGTAAAACAGCAAGTCCTGCTACCCGTGATAGTTTTCGTAAAAAATTGCGTGAAGGTGAATTGGATGAGAAAGAGATTGAAATTGAAGTAGCCGATAATAATAGCAATAGTGCTTCAACCTTTGATATTCCTGGTATGCCTGGGGCACAAATGGGTATTATGAATTTATCAGATATTTTGGGCAAAATGGGCAGTCGTACAAAAGTCCGTAAAACGACAGTAAAGGATTCTTTTAAACCGCTCATTGATGATGAATCTGAAAAACTCCTTGATCAGGAGCAAATTATTCAAGAGGCGCTTCGTGTTGCTGAAAATGATGGTATTGTTTTTATTGATGAAATTGATAAAATTGCAACCAGAGACGGTGGAGCAAGTGTTGCGATTTCGCGTGAGGGCGTTCAACGTGATCTTTTGCCTTTGGTGGAAGGAACAACAATTGCTACAAAATATGGGCAAATCAAAACAGATCATATTCTTTTTATTGCCTCAGGTGCATTTCATGTTTCCAAGCCATCTGATTTATTACCGGAACTTCAAGGACGTTTGCCCATCCGTGTGGAGCTGAACCCTTTAACAAGGGAAGATTTACGGCGCATTCTAACGGAACCAGAAGCTAGTTTGATTAAACAATATATCGCTCTTATGGCAACGGAAGAGGTTCATTTGGAAATTACCGATGATGCAATTGATGCTTTAGCAGATATTGCTGTAGATTTAAATGCAAGGATTGAAAATATAGGGGCACGTCGTTTGCAAACAGTGATGGAGCGCGTTTTGGATGAGATTTCTTTCACTGCACCTGATAAAGCTGGAACATCGTTTAAAATTGATGCTGCTTACGTGAGAAAATCTATTGGCGAGCTTGCTGCTGATATCGATCTTTCACGTTTTATTCTTTGAAAGTTATTGCTTGTTCTGTTTATCTGCGTGCTTCGATAATTTTGAAACCATGGGCTTGTTCATGTATCAACACTGTGCGGAAAATATTTTTTAATAATGTTTCATAAGGCAGGTGGCGGTTTGCAACAAAAAGCAGACTGCCGCTTGGCTTTAAGCACTTTGCAGCATTTATAATAAAATTTTTTCCTAATGCAACATCTGTTGTTTGTTGTGTGTGAAACGGTGGATTTGAAATGATTGTGTCATATAGATTTGTGATAGGTTCATGTACAAGGTCATGCCAATAAAAATGAATTGGAAAAGGAGCTGTTATGGATTTAAGGTGCTGTTTTGCTGCTCTCAAAGCATTGTAGTCTGCTTCATAAAGGTCTAGAGCGGTGAGTTTTTCACTTCTTTCAAGCGCAACGTGAGAAAGATAACCCCATCCAGCACCAAAATCAGCCGTTTTTCCAGAAATAACTTTGAGCATATAAGAAGCAAGGGCAGCAGATCCTGGATCAATACGTCCGTGTGAGAACATACCAGAAGTGGTTTGAAATTTACCAAAAGTGAGCGGTGGTGAGCGCAATTGCGCAATGTTATGTCTCTCAATTTGTTGAGGAACTTGCAACCAAAATACAAGACCATGATTTTTAGACAATTTATTGGTGATGGGAACAATTGTTTTGACCCATTTCATCATTGAAGCAGCACCAGCAGTTTTATTCCCACTGATTACAATCCATCCATTGGGTTTAACGCATTCTAATAAATCAAGAAAACAATTTTGGTTCAAACCACGATATTTGCTCAAATGTAAAAATGCACCATCATAGCTGAAAGTTTTATCTATTTGAGGAGAGCAGTGAAATTGAGTATCGACAAATTTTAAAAAATCTGGTCGCCAAGGCGTAATAACTTTTAAATTTTGTGCCCATTCTGGAGCTGGGATTTGTGTTAAACCAAAACTTAGCCAACACTGGTTTGGATCAGGATACGGGAGTTCATGATTTTCAAAAGGCAAAAATAATAACACATATGACTCTTTCAAAGAAAAATGCCACTCCAATATTGGGATGGCATTTCATGATACGATAAGAGGAAAAACTTACTCTTCTTTCTTACGGCGGCGCTTATTTTCAGGTTGTTTTTTTTCATCCACGCACTTTTCTTCATTCATCGCTTTATCACCGGTGATTTCCTTTCCGGTTGTTTGATCAACGACCTTCATTGATAACCGAACTTTTCCACGCTCATCAAAGCCCATTAATTTAACCCAAACTTTGTCACCTTCTTTTACAATATCTGTTGTTTTGGTGACGCGTTCTGATGCAAGCTGAGAGATATGAACGAGTCCATCACGAGAACCAAAGAAGTTTATAAATGCACCAAATTCTGCAGTTTTTACAACTGTTCCTTGGTAGATAGCACCAACTTCAGGCTCATCGACAATAGAATGGATCCAACGTTTTGCTGCTTCAATGGTTTTAGCATCAGCAGAAGCAATTTTAATGGTACCATCATCTTCAATATTAATTTTTGCTCCAGTTTGTTCCACGATTTCCCGAATAACTTTACCACCAGAGCCGATAACATCACGGATTTTATCGACAGAAATATTCATAACTTCGATTCGTGGAGAAAATTCACTCAGCTCAGCACGTGCACTGGTTAAAGCTTTCCCCATCTCATTAAGGATATGGATTCGTCCACCTTTGGCTTGTTCAAGCGCGATTTTCATAATCTCTTCGGTAATACCATCAATTTTGATATCCATTTGCAAGGCAGTAATACCATTTTCTGTTCCTGCGACTTTAAAATCCATATCTCCAAGATGATCTTCATCCCCTAAAATATCAGAAAGAACAGCAAAGCGTTCTCCTTCTTTAATCAAGCCCATAGCAATACCAGCAACAGGGCGTGCTAGAGGAACACCAGCATCCATAAGAGCAAGTGAGGTTCCACAAACCGTTGCCATAGAAGAAGAGCCATTGGATTCAGTGATTTCTGAGACAGCACGAATGGTATAAGGAAAAGATTCTTTCGTTGGTAACATGGGGTGAATTGCCCGCCATGCCAATTTGCCATGTCCAATTTCACGACGACCTGGAGAACCAAGGCGTCCCGTTTCACCCACTGAAAATGGTGGAAAATTGTAATGGAGAAGGAATGTTTCCTTATACATTCCTGTCAAAGAATCAACATATTGTTCATCTTCACCAGTTCCCAATGTTGCAACGACAATCGCTTGTGTTTCTCCGCGGGTAAAGAGTGCTGATCCATGTGTGCGGGGTAAAATACTCACTTCTGATTGGATAGGGCGTACGGTAGAAAGATTGCGTCCATCAATCCGCTTTTGGGTATCAAGAATGTTTCCGCGAACAATTTTTGCTTGCAACTGTTTAAATACGGTTGCAATTTGATCTGCACTAAATTGACAGTCTTTTTCTGGTTCTGGCATAAATTTATTGAGGATTTCTGTCTTTAGTGCATCAATTGCAGCATAACGTTCTTGCTTATCAGTAATTGTGTAAGCCTTTCGTATATCCTGTTCTGCCATTTTCTGCATCGCTTTTTCAAGCTCAGAAAGATCTTCAGGAACAAAATCACGAGGATCTTTTGCAGCAACTTCAGCAAGCTTTATAATGGCATCAAGGACAGGTTGAAGGCCTTTGTGACCAAACATTACGGCCCCCAACATGATATCTTCCGGTAATTCTTGTGCTTCTGATTCAACCATCAAAACAGCACTTTCTGTTCCAGCAACAACAAGATCAAGTTTTGATTCAGGCATTTCATCGATATGAGGATTAAGAATATATTGTCCATTACAATAGCCAACGCGGGCACCGGCTATAGGCCCCATGAAAGGAACACCTGACAGGGTCAATGCCGCAGAAGATGCAATCATCGCAAGGATATCGGGATTGTTTTCGAGATCATGCTGTATAACGGAAACAATAACTTGTGTATCATTTTTATATCCCTCAACGAAAAGGGGACGAATTGGGCGATCAATCAAACGTGAAACCAAAGTTTCATTTTCACTTGGTCGACTTTCACGTTTTAAATAGCCCCCAGGTATTCGACCAACAGCATAGGATTTTTCTTGATAATTAACGGTGAGTGGAAAAAAGTCCTGGTCTGGTTTTGGGATTTTGGCCGATACAACGGTTGCTAAGACAATAGTTTCTCCATAGGTAGCAATCACTGCACCATCAGCTTGACGCGCTATTTTCCCTGTTTCAAGGGTGAGCGGACGCCCGGCCCATTCAATTTCTATCTTGTGCGTTTTGAACATTTTTTATCCTTAATGACCAGTGTTTAAATCTTTGATTGCTCACATTCTGGTTTTGCGTAGCATACTTCCAAGATCTGGGGTGGACAACATACTTTTTATCTTTGTTGCGAGAAAAGAGAAGTAAACTGCTTAAATGCGAAACGATGAGCAGTTCTATCCCATAATAACTTATCAGTTTTTAAAATTTTTAATTAAAAGCAACACGTTGAAAAAATGGGTGTTTTTTTAATACCACTTCCATTTTTCTTTTAGCGACGCAAACCTAACTTCTTTATAAGTGTCTGATAACGATTTTGGTCAACTCCTTTAAGATAATCAAGAAGACGCCGACGTTGAGATACCATCTTCAAAAGACCACGACGAGAATGATTATCTTTTTTGTGAGATTTAAAGTGGTTTGTTAAATTAGAAATACGTTCAGAAAGTACAGCAATTTGCACTTCTGGTGATCCTGTATCACCAACTTTGTTTGCGTATTCTGCGACAAGAGCTTTTTTACGTTCAGCTGTAATCGACATCGTATTATCCTTTCCAAAAACGAAGAAACATAAAGCCACCCATAGCCGAGATGTCGTTCAGCAAGGGTCTGTGAGAAAACAGGAAAAGTCGAAGACTCTTACCTATTTTCGTTCTTATATAGGAAAGAAGGTTAAAATACTAGTCCTTGACAGCATTTTGAAGTCTTTCTTTAAATAAAAGCTTTTGTTTTGAAATATTGATTTAAATAGAGTTTTATGAGAAGTGTTTTAAACAATTATGCATCCTTTTGATACAAAGATTATGAGTGTGTGTGAGTGGTAACAAAAGTGATAAATAGCGTTGGAGGGAAAAGATGCAGAGCATTTCAACATTAAAACTTTTTCGTAATTCGGTATTTCGAAATTTATGGTCATCTACTCTTATTTCTAATTTAGGGGGGCTGATACAAGCTGTTGGAGCAGGGTGGTTAATGGCGTTGATTAGTTCTTCGCATTCCATGGTTGGGCTAGTTCAAAGTGCCACAACATTACCACTTGTTATGTTTTCTTTGATGGCAGGGGCATTAGCTGATAATTTTAATCGGCGTCAAATTATGTTGTGTGTACAGATTATGATGATGGTCATATCGATGAGTTTATCTGTTTTAGCCTATATGGGATTTCTAACACCTTGGCTTTTGTTATGTTTTACGTTTTTGATTGGATGTGGCACAGCTTTTTATAATCCTTCTTGGCAAGCAACGATAGGAGATATTGTGAGCAGGGAAAATATTCCTGCTGCTGTTAGTTTGAATAGTGTCGGCTTTAATTTGATGCGGAGTGTTGGTCCTGCGATTGGTGGTGCCATCATTGCAACTTTAGGGGCATCGGCTGCTTTTTTGTTTAATGCTATAAGCTATATTCCTCTTATTGGTGCGTTGTTTTTCTGGAAGTCGAATTATGAAAACAACTCATTGCCACGAGAAAGGCTGTTAGGAGCTGTCTCAGATGGTTTGCGTTATGTTGCGATGTCACCTAATCTCTTAAGTATTATGGTTCGAGCGTTCCTTTTTGGTATAGGAGCAACTTCTATTTTAGCACTTTTGCCAATTGTTGCGCATAAAGTTCTTGGAGGAAGTGCCCTTCTTTATGGTACATTGCTCGGTTGTTTTGGGTTAGGAGCCATGACAGCAGGTATTATTAATGCAGTTGTACGGCATCATTTTCGTTCAGAAACAATTATTGCAAGTGCATTTATTGGTTTCGCCTTTTCTTGCTTTTTATTGGGAATCAGTCGTTCACTGATTATAAGCCATATTGCTTTATTTCCTGCAGGGTTATGTTGGGTTTTGGCCTTATCATTGTTTAATACATCTGTACAACTCTCTACACCACGCTGGGTTGTTGCACGTTCTTTAGCTCTTTATCAAACGGCATCTGCCGGGGGGATGGCTATTGGAAGTGCAATCTGGGGAGGTTTAGCTGATGGTTATTCTCCAACAATTGCTTTGAGCGTTTGTTCTTTATTCTTGATTTTTGGTGCTCTTGCAGGGGTAAAATTTAGAATTCAAGAAATTCCTCAGATAGATTTAAATCCTCTTGATCATTTTAGAGAGCCGGAATTATTACTCGACCTCAAAGCAAGAAGTGGCCCGATTATGATAATGATCGATTATAAAATTCATGAAAATGATCTTGAAGAGTTTCTCAAAGTGATGACGCGTCGACGCCCTCCGCCACAGCACTTTTATAGTGCTATAACTTTTTGATTTTATATGACTTTTTTAAAGGTTCGGGATAAATAAATAAAGGTTCGGGAATAGGATTTTCACACTTTCCTTTACAAAGCGCATTCTTTTTGCCAGCTTTCTCTAATAATTTTTTTAATAGTTCTAAATCTTCTTGTGAAATAATGTTTATCAGTCTAGAAAACATACCAACAGTTTCACATCTGAAAATATCAGAAGGCTTTATAATGAAACTCTTGCGACAAGAATCCGACTCTCTTCTCAAAATTTCTGCTACCTCTTGATCTAAAGCATAGAGTTCAATTATCTTTTCCTCCAATCCTACAGGAACAGATCTTTTGCCAATTTCTACAGATGATAAAAATGCTACAGATATATCTAATTTTTTAGCCATATCTAAAAGGCGTTCTGAATGATCAATGCGAAGTTTGCGTAAGGTTTTACCAAATGGTGTTAACATCAAAAAAGTCCTGTTAGAGAAAAAATATTTCTTCTGATTCTAACAAATCTTTTTATGATTTTCCTCAATTATTGCGAATCAGAACTTCTTTTCGAGGTGTTTTTTTTGCCATACCCGCCGTCCAAACAGTATCAACTTCTAAAAAGTCAAAATCTTTAAAGATCTCTCGAACTGCATCACAATCATTCAGACTCAAGACAAATTTACCTTGGATGCCTTTGAGAACTTTTGCCATACTCACAAAATCATCTTCAACAAAATTCCCAGAACTATAACGTTTCTTCTTTACAAGATAAGGCGGGTCTAGATAAAATAAACTGTTGGGTGCATCAAAAAGTTCAACAACTCGTTCCCACGATAAATTTAAGATAGTGGTATCAAGCAGTTTTTTTCTAACACGTTTCATCCTTGCTAAAAGTTTGTCCGGATTAAAGCTTACCGTTTTTTTTCCTACAAAGCTAAAAGAATAGTAATCTTCTTTCCCATACATGACACAACGTTGGAGAAACAAAAAGCGTGCAGCTCTTTCAATTTTGGTGAGGCTCTCTGGGGCAATAGATGCAAGTTCAAAAAACAACTGTCTCGAACAAACAAACCACTCCAATCGTTTGGCTAAATCATCAAAGTCATTTTGAACGCATTGAAACAGATTCGTGATCTCTCCATTCAGATCATTAATAACTGAATATTTCACTGGTCTTTTGTTTAGGAAAATAACACCTGAACCTAAAAACGGTTCAACATAGGTTCCATGATCAATGCTATTTAAAATCGGTATAATTTTCTTACATAGACGATGTTTTCCCCCCATCCACGTAAACAATGTTTGTGTAAAACTTTCTTCTTTCATAAGCGAAGTCCATTCCTTCACGCTTTTGCAAGCCTAATCATTTTTTCATATTTTAAGGATAGATTTAGTGAAGCTAATGTTTTGAGAACCACTGCTTTAAATGTGCAATGACATTATCTAGCGCATCCATAAGACGAGCAAAATCAAGGATAAGCAAAAAGATAAAAAATGCTATCCACTTCATCAAGCGAGACATCATTTTCACGCTTTGATAGGTGATGATCATTTCTTGAAGCATTTCTTTTTCCGATTCTGTAAGCTCTGTATGTTTTTCAGCTTTTTTTCTTACCATGTTGCCACCCACACAAGCGTTCACCTAGATTATTGTGCTTTAAGATCTCTCTTGCTAAATTGGAACTGATGGCGTTCAGATCTTTCTTGTCTAAATAAATTGGCAACCAGCCAACACAAGAAGAAGCATATTTATTTGTCGCGCAACCAGTGAGAGAGAGCAGCACGCATATCAGCATCACTTTTTTGATTAACTTCACTTTCCACCTCAAGCCGTGTTGTGGCTGCTTTTAAAGCTTTTTCTGTTTGCTTTTGTTGCTCTACTTTTTTCCCAAGAGTAAAAGCTTTTGCTAAGGCAATAAAAAAAGCGGCTAAAGCCGCACCTGTTACCATCAAGTTTCTTTTCATCCATAAGATCATAGGCGGTGCTCCTGAAAGCGTTTAGCAACAAAGAAAATGCCAGTACATGCCGCTAAAACCATAATGGCGGCTAAAGCCCATTGGATTGGTCCATTGCCCGCTAAAAACCCACCAAGACCTGAGAAAGAACCAATAATCGGTGCCAATGCTTCTGCTTTGAGAAACCCTGTTGGTTGTTTCGTTTCTACTGTTTGATAATTAGAAGAAACATAAGCCCCTTTCGCCCATAGCCCTGCCTCTGCTACACGCCGGTGTACGAGACCTTGTAAACGTTTGCCTCCCGCTTTGGTCCATTTCTGCAATTCGGTTGGTACCGCTTCATAATCCCCCCGATTAAGCCTTTTAAGCAATGTAGAGTTTTGGAAAGCTGCAATACCCACATTATAACAAAAGGAAACAAGAGCGCCGAACTGCTCGTCGCTTAAATTCACACAAACTGCTTTTTCTACCGCCCTCTCATATTGCCGCAAATCTGCTAAAAGCATGTTTTCAGCTTTTTTTTCTGTAATCACCATACCCTCAACAACTGTTGGTTGACCGGCTTTTTTCGTATGACCATAACCAATCGTCCATATGCCAGAAGCATCTTGATAAGCCTGCAAGCGCAAACCTTCCCACTTTTTTAAACAGTATAAACAGTCTTTACTTATTTTCCGTGCCATTGTTCAATTCACCTTATAAATATACCTTTATGAGTACTGCTCCATCACCGCCGTCGCCGCCAATTTTGTCGCTTCCGTGTTTCCCATCAAAATATCCACCGCCGCCGCCGCCACATTCTTTACCACCTCTACCACCGTTACCACCTTTGTAACTCTCACCACCCTGCCCCATGATAGAACCCTTACATTTACCGCCACCGCCGCCGCCGCCGCCAAGAAAAGAACTTCCACCAGTACCAGCTCTCTTGCCGTCTATTCCACTCCCTCCACCATTACCACCAGAAAAAATAAAGCTTTCACCACTGCTGCCCTCCCTGTTTCCTCCTCCATCGCCGCCTTTCCCTCCAAAGTTAACGAGAGTCATGGAAACGGAATATCCTCCTTCTGCTGTAACAAGCCCTTTGATCATTGTTCTACCACCATTGCACAAAATGTTACTGTCATTGCCTTTACCACCACGACCAATGTAAGCTGTTTTTAATTTATCTAAATCAGAACCTTTCATTTTAACATGCACACATTGACCGCCGCCGCCACCACCATCCTTAACGCCACCACCTCCACCGCCCCAAGCCCATACTTCGATATCGGTGTCAGCAGTAATACCATCAGGCAATGGAATATCTCCGCTTTCTGTCATCAGAATTTCAACAGGTTTTCTAACCCCGCCACCATTGTTGCCGCTACTACCGCCGCTGCTATTGCTACTATTTGCTTTGATTGAAGCCATCAGTTTGGCTGGTGAGATAAGTGCATCCACTGTTTTTGTGCCATCAATCCAGTCTTGTTTGGCAAGAGGTTGAATGAGATCAACTTTTTTCTGTACACTATGTGCTGTATCTTGCGCTTTATCGGCTGCTGTTTGCGCAATATTTGCCTCAGCTTTTGCACTGTCTCCCGTTTTTTGTGCTGTCTCAGCCGTTTTTTTTGCATCTACTGCATAAGCTTTTGCATCATTTGCTGTTCTTAATGCAATATCTGCAACGTTCTTCGCTTCACTTGCAACATGAATCCCTTGTTGTGCAACATCTTCAACTTTATCAATTTTTGCAATCTGTGCACGTTCTGGAGGAGTTAAGATAAGATGCTTTTTCCCTTCCTTCATATTCTCCATATCAAATACATCTTTTTCTATTTTATCTGGATCATAAACTGATTTTGACATACCAAAAGACTTTGAGCCTACAAAATAACGAATGGTATTTTTGAGATCTACCGGAGATATGGGATAATAAACACCTTCATCTCCCCTCCGCCATTTTTCCATCGTTGGCTGCGTAGAACTCAACCATCGTAGCTTTGATCTTTCCTCTATGGTTAAGATCTTTTTGGTAGGACCCTCGTGCATATTTTCCATAGAAAATGCATTTGCCCCCACATTGTCGGGATCATATGTAGCAGCCTTCATATCGCCAATCCCTAAAGGCGATATTTTTACCCAGCCAGCGCCTGATAAAATCGCATTCTCATGCGCTTCACCACTTGCTTCAATATCGTGAATTGTGACCTTATTTTTGTAAGCAAGAGCTCCAATATCTCTCTTTGCAATAGCATCATCAGCCTTTTTTCCTTGAGCAGCGGTTGCAAAATATTCTACCTCATAAGCTGCTGCACTCCCCACTGAAACAGGTGCAAGAGCCTTACTATCTAAAACACCTTCTTTGACTTCTTCTTTTGTTGCTGGTTCAAGCTTAAATATATGTGTGTGATAGGGTAATGGCATCGCGTTTCATTCCTTAATCAGTTCGTTGTCTTGTTATGAGAGAGAGAGGACTGCAATTCATCAATAAGTTTTTGCATGATCTCTATGCGTTTATCTGTCGCTTCTTTATATTCTGCCAAAGCGCTTAAAAGATCATGCTGTATGTCGCTTTTGACAAGATCAAGTACCTTATTTAAGGGTGCATGAACCATTCGATTGCTTGCATAAAAAAGGACGCGGATTTGCTCCGCGTCCGCAATATCATCAATAGCAGACGGATTATTGATCATTTGAAAAACTCACGATTTTATGGCATAAACAACCGGTACATTAACAGGGCGTGTTTCTGCCTCGCCCGTTGAAGAAATCGTTACCTTATGCGTGTGCACTCCAGCAGGTTGTGTATCTTTTGTATAATATGAATTACCAAAAGCAGGATTTCTGCCACCTATTTGACCAACTCTTGTAACCATAGAATAATCATGCTTATGCGTATGTTGACCTGCCTCTTCAATGGTACAAGCATGTGTATGAGATTTAATGCTGTCTTTTTGCACCTCTGCGAAGTCTCTATTTTGATCTAAACCGCGCCCATTATCAAAGCCGCGCAAAAACATTCCTCTAAAGTCTGGAACTTTAAAGGTTGTATCGCTGTTTTTTCCCCATTTATCCCCTATCGCCTTGAATAATTGCGGATAATCCTTGCGTTCATAAGTAGCGCCATCACATAAAAGCCAGCCGTTTGGGACTTCTTGCATAGCAAAGGTCGCAATAAAACCACAAGGAAAGGTTTCGACCTTCGGTGGTGGAATGGGGGTAGGGTTTAAAAGATACCAGCCATCAAGACCTTTTGTTGATACGCCATCATTATAGACTATTTCATAAATACCATTTGTTTGTAACTCACCACCTGTCAATGATACTATTCCCGTGCTGGTGGCTTTATAGAGTGGCTTTGCTCCTATATTATTCATGTTTATTGTTGTCGTACCAATATTTATACCACGCGCCTTAAAGCGGATAATGATATCGTTTTTATATTTTGCTATTGGCGAAACCGTCGTCAACGTGATTGATGTTGTTTGTTCCTTTCCATTCACAATAAACTTTGAGTCAAGGGAACCACCATTATCGGCAAGATATTCACGTATACGCTGCATCATGACCCGCGCACTATCATTAACAGAACTAGGTGGCTGCCCTTCTGCCCAATTAATGATACTATCGGAATTGGCATTTTGATCAGCTGTGAGTGACCAGTCATAAATATCAGACATGATAAGCCCCCGTTCTTCTTAATAGCTCTTCGCGCAATTGCTCTTCTTTTTGCCGCCCATAGGAACCAACAGATTGCCGCCTAGAGGGATCAATGAGAGGTGTTAAATCTGTCGGTCCCCCAGTCGATTGTGAGAAACCCGCCATGACTGGTTGCTGTAACATTTGTTGCTGTACCATCTGTGCCTGCTGTTTTTGTCGTTCTCCATTCTCTCTCATTAAATGAAGCAAACCGGAAAAGCCCTTTTTAAGAGCACCTGCATCAATACCTTGTGCTTGTAATGGTGTGGTTTCCATAACCTGTCCTGTTAAATTGTCTCTGCTTTCAGGTGCCATCATTCTGTTTGGGAATGGCGTGTCATATGCCATCAATTGGTTGCCCCCTTGATCACCTTGCCCCACTTGATTACCTTGAATTGTCTTTTGAAGCCTCTCAAACCCACGCAAAGGCCCCACCTCGTTTGGTGCTGCTTGTCCATTGCTTTGGTTTTGCTGTATCGTTTTCTTCAAAGCATCTCCCGTTTTATTATAAAGTCCATAAATATGATTCATAAAATCCCTTGCTGTAGCTTCCATGTTGCCACCGTTGAGTGTGACTGCCTGTCGACCTAAAAGCTGGCTTGCTGGAATATGTGGATTTTTGATAAGTTTTACTGCCCCTGCTGGTCCTTGTTGGTGTGCGAGGTAAAGCTCTGCCTCTGATGGCTCTCTGCCTAATGCTGTGGCTAAATAACGCGTATTATCCTTCGTTAACCGTGCCATAGCATCAGTTGCTTGAAAGGGATCAAACTTGTCATTCAGTTGATAGTGTTTTGCTGTTGAATCGAGAATTTGATACAGCCCCCCTGCACTGCTGTTCTTATTTCTTGCATTTGGATTACCATTACTTTCTATCATAGCAACACGTTCAAGAAAGCTTTCTGGTAAACCATATTTTTGTGCTGCCTGTGAGATAGCACGCTTCACATTGGGATGAAAATTGATCATTAGTTTATAACCGTTCTATCAGCACTGCTATTCAAAAGAATGCCAAGAAAATTGAAGAATTTTGTGTGGTCTTCTTTGGTTATTAAGCGTTTCTTTTCTGCTTCATGAAACTTCTTAATTAATTCAACGGCTTTTTCTCTTGCTAACCCAAAATCTCCTTTTTCCCGCGCTGTTATAAGCGCTGCAATATCTCTCTCAGTATCTTTATGGACGCTTGAGAATTTGCGTCCAAATTTCTCTAAGAAATTTTTTACAACTGCCTTGATGAAAGCAATCTTTCCTACACCCATAGTCTGTTGTGCCCCCCTCTCTTCCACTTCACCTATATGGTTTGGCAATCGTGCAAAAAGCTTTGTTCTTTCCACTTCTGGTCGCAACATTTTCATAAGCTGTTTTGCTTTATCCTCACCATAACTCCGCTGCAATTTTTCTTGACCATTTTTTGTGTCAAACAAACTCAAAAGATTGTGGTCAAAATTCTGTGCATTGCCTGCCGCATGTTCTACTTGCGACCGTATACCTTTTTGAAACGCATCTTTTTCCATCAACCCAAAATCCGAAAGTTGACTGTTGATTGTGTCGAGATTAACGCTCTTCTTCAGCGCTTGCTCTCCCTGCTCGAGGGCATCACCAATAGTACGCTCGTCATAATAAATTTTCCGTGCTTTAGCATAATCTGGAGAGGACGTATCCAAAACGTCCAGAATGCGTTGTTTGAACAGAGTCAAATCTCGCGCATATCCTTGTTTTCCTTTGATGCGCGCAGAATTAATTTGATCATCCAAAACCTCTTTCATCTTATGTAAAATTCGCATATTCAGCTTTGGATATCCATTGCTCTCTATAACTGTTGCATCCGCTTCATTTGGCATTTGCGCAATTGCTTTTTTATAGGCTTTTTGGAAGGCAGGAGTTTCTTGCAACCGCGATAAATCTTCACGAACAGCATTAGAAATGGGAGAATCTTTCGCCCTCTCATAAAATGGTTCAGCCTTTTTCTGTGCTTGTTTGATAATCTCTTGCTTTAAATTAAGCGTATCTACTTTTGGACCCATCACATCTGTCAACGCATTCTTTACCCGCAATGCACTCGCATCTTGCCTTTCATTCAAACGATTACTTATGAGCGAATATGTATCATGGTCTTTTTTTGCTGCCTTAAAAGCTCTTGTAGCAAGCCCATCATGAAGATCAATAATCATTGAATCAGGACCTCGCTGTTTTAATGCCCTTTCAAGTTTATCAACACCTTCATCCCCTAAAGTTTGGCTTACATCCCTAAGCGCTCTATCGCTTATCTGAAATGCTTCTTTTTCTACACCTTGTGTTATTGGTTCAGTTTTACCAAACAATTTTCCAACTGTGTTTTTGAGAGCCGCAGGTGTTTTTTTCACAATAGCAGGCGTTTTTTTTAGTGATCTTGTCGCAAAAGATGTTGCTTTTGATACACCACTGGCAACAAATGGTGTTGCAACGCCTAGCCCTGCACCAAACCCAGCAGACACTAGAGTATCTGCAAGCCCTTCTCCCTCACCACTGCCTGCTATTCCACCATAAATGGCTCCAGTTTTTGCTGCACGCCCCAAGCTAAATTTTGCCGCCTCTTTACTTGCTACTGCTTTCATTGCTGCTTCACCTGCAGCTTTTGCCGCTGCCCGTTCCGCACCCTCTGCTAAAGCAGATTGCACCGCCCTTTCTCCTGCTGCTAAAGCTTTACTGGTTATTTGTGCTCCTGCAACACCAGCTCTTCCTCCCAGCACAACATCAGCCCCAATTGCCGCACGAGCAGCAGCAGTAGCCCCTGCCGCGGGTGGAAAGAGGGCAGAAGCAATTACGGGTGCCGCAGCACCCGTTAAATTCCCCGCAAGAGATGCATAAAAATGATCTCGGTTCGCCGCTCTTTGATAATCACGCCATCGCTTTGTCACTTCATTATACTTTTTGACTGCCTCTTTATCTCCCATCCAATAAGCAATAGGACCCGCTTCTGATATTCCGGCTATTTCATCATCATAGCCCATAGTTAACCCATGAAGAGCTCCCCATCCAAAAGCACCCGCAACACTTGGATGTGGACCATCTTCCTCTGTTGCACCATTATTTCCTGTAACAGAACCACTTAGCCTTTCCTTATTCTTCGCGAAAAGCTCTTGAAGCTGTTCTGGTGTATAGTCACTTATATGCCCAATGACTCTTGTGTTTTTACGATTAATAAGAGGGGGGATTACTTCAGCCATTGGTTTGTTTCTCCTTAATGCGTCCATCACTATCAACGAACAACATGCCTTCCGGCAATGCTTCTATCTGTTTTTCTAGTGGATCATTTGACTGTGCATGATTTCCCTTATAAGCATCTTGCCCATAGGCGGCTCGAACGAGCTCGTTTGTTGCTTCTGCACCACCAAAAAGAATTGCGCGCGTTGCTGCATTGGATTTATTGAAAGTGTCAATAACTGTTTTTAAAGATTTCTTCATTTGCTCTGCAGAAAGATCTTGATACAGTGCTGCTACAGAGTTTTGCAATGCTTGCAATTCCATATTAGACAAATTCCCAAAGCCAGATGCGCCATTTGGTGAAAATGCTTTTGCTTTTCTCAAGGCATCAAGCCCGATACTTGCCTTCAATGAATCGAGCATATGCCCAAAATCTTTTGCCTGAGAATTAGGAAGGAACGACATTATAGAACCCGTGAAACCAACAACATGCGGGTGTTCCTCAACAATTTTTAGCAATTCTTTAGATGACGAGAGTATACGATTTGACCGGTCTGCTGTATCCAGAATTTGCATTTTCACTTGCTGTTCTTTACGCTCCTCCTCTTTCTGTTCTTGAATTAATTTATGTTCTGCACCACTGCCTGCAATTGGCATCGCACGTATACCATGAGGGGAATTTTCATCCTTAACAAGCATATAACCTGCTTCAGGCTTTGACAGCATGCTATCAGTATTTCCCCCTAATCCAGAAGCCATGGAACGTTGTCCCCCTTGGACTGGGATAATTTTCCCTGTACTTGTTGAAACTTGAAAAGCCATATCCTCAGGCAATCCCTGCTCTGCCTTTTCTTCTGCTGTCAATGTTCTATAACCTTCTTGAGGGCTTAACGTGTTGCCAATTACTTTCATGGCAAGATCTGGATATTGCGTGAGTGCTTGCGCATCTTCATCGCTATACCCTTTAGAGCGTAAAAATTGCAAAGTTTGTTTATGTTGTGCGCGTTCCTTGTTGCCCTGCCGCATAAGGATAGATGCATTTGAAAAACTTTCTTGTGGTGTCTTTCCTAACGCAAGCCCTGCAAAAAAATCCATTAAATGCTCGGAAAATTCTGATTTTCTAAAACGCTCCCATAAGCTACTTGGATTTGCTCCTGTCTGAACAAAGTTATCAAGTGACTTGATATAATCTGTTTTTTGTTCAAGATCACCACTTGCTTTTAAATGTTCCTCTTCTGGTAAGTGTGCATTCAAATGTTTTTCTTCTCCTATGGGTGCCTCAAAAAGCTTTTCCTCATCATTTCCAGAATTGTTTTTCAAAGAGTTTTCCGCTATAGATTTCTCATTAAGTTGAGCAATATAATCCATCACATCTTTTTGCTGTCGCCCAGCTTCATCCCCACTAGACTGATCAATGTTCCCAACAAGTGGAGATTGAGGGATCATTGATGCAACACCTCCCTGATCTGAGAAGTCATACTTTTGTTGCTCTGGCGCCTCTTGTATCTTAACAGTATCCTTTGAAGCATCCGGTAATGGAGGCATTTGGCGCTTTAAATCATCTGTAGACATAATCAATTCTGCTGGCGTTTTTTTCCCAGCTTGTTCTGTCCCTGTTTGAGAACCACGAATAAGCTCTGTAGGACTCAATTTTTGTGGAGTATTATCCCCATTGCTCGCATCAAAAGAGTTTGTGCTAAAAGCAGCAAGTTCCAACGCTTTACGCTTTCTATAAGCTTTTTCACGCTCTAATGCATTTAATTCTTCTCGCCAAAACATCACTGCACCCTTTCCATCTCAAAGCCAAGCTTGCTATAATCCACATGCAAAAAACCTGTCGCCTTATGCAAGAAAACAGCTTCTGGCTTTGACTTCAAAACATCCTGTGCCATCACCCCGCGATAGCGCTCTGGGTGCCCCTTGTAGTTGTATTCATAGAGTTTATAGCCATTTCTCTGCCCAGCTTCTCTGATGTTTTCTTTTGCTCTGATATCACTAAGCCCAGCAAAAGTACCAAGGATAGTTCCAACATTTCCAACAATCTCCCACGGATTAGGTTTTGGCTGTGGAGTCAATGTCGTCATTTGTCCTGTTCGCGTTCCATAATTTCCAGCAACAGCCCCACCAGCTGTAAGCAACTTACTTAACTGGTCCCAATCAAGATTGTTCTGCTGCTCCCATTTTTGCCGCTCTTCATCTAATTGCCGTTGATGATTGGCATCAAGTACACTCCCTCCCGTCAACGCATTAAGATTTGCCTGACCTTGACCTTGAAAGAAGTTATTGGCACCCGCCAACTGATTTTGATTTGCTTGGTCAATGAGACCATTGGCATTCATCATGTTGTTGACATCTTGGTTATATTGCTGTGATAAAGCTTGTGTTGCTATGCCCCCTAATTCATCAGCCAAAACGCCGGTATGTGCACCCGAACCATAACGCCCAGCACCTGCCAATGAACTATTAATAGAGCTTGTTGCTTTATTTAATGCGTTTTGAAGTGCTTCATTAAAGTAAGGGTTATTGCCTATTTGTTGCCCTGAAGCCATGTTCTTTAAGTTTTGGCTTGTTGAATTTTGCCCTGTGGCTAATCCATTTAAAGTGTTGTTATCATAGTTATGCGTATTATTGCTAAGCCCATTAATCGCATTCTTTGTTTGATCACTTAAACCCGCAACACGCTGCCCGTCATAAACGGCTTTTCCGCTGCCTTGGTTATAAAAAGTCATGGCATCTTGAGCTGCGTGTTCAAAAATACCTTTTGCCCATGCAGGGGGTTCATTTGTTTGCGTCGTGTTTTGGGTATTCTGGATTGGTTTAGAACTTTTTCCCATGTTAAAGCTGCTTTCTATATTCTAAAAGATTAACGAGATATCCATGCGTTTTAAGAGATTTTTCCCACCCTCGCCTGCCTATGATGACAAGCTCTTTTGCCCCTTTTTTCTTGTAATAGGCCTCAATCTGAGTGATAAGCTTTGTTAAGGGTGCTCCTCCCTTTCCACCAAGCGTGACAACAACCGCCCTTAATGCTCCAGTGACGAGTTCTTGTAACTGTGTTGTGACATGCGCCATAAAGTTTTCATGCGCATCAACGATAATCCAAAGAACTTTTTCTCCCTTCAAAATATCGTTTAAAATGGTCTCTGTATTATAATCATCAGGGAATTTTTGATTAAAATAAGCTATCGATTTTATGACATTGTCAAAATAGGGCGCCATTTGTTCAGCGCTCCATTTTTCTGTATTATAGATCTTAAAACTCATCTTATGCCCGCGGGTTTCAGCGTTACATCAAAGCCTGTTATATGTGTCCATGGAGTGCCTTCTGGTATTCTCAGACGCAAAGCGTGATAACGCGCCCGTGAGCGGATATTATACATCCCAATATTATAGCCGGCATAACGCTCTTTAGCCCAATTTAATTGGTTCTTGTTATCAATGATAAAAGCCGCCCCAACACTTAAAAAACCTTTTGTTGTATCCGCTTGAACAAAAGCCTCACTCATCAGGTTGATTTGCCTGCCCGTATCCCCCACAATTTGTGAAGCAATAACTGCTTCCATTGGAGGACCCGCAAAAAAACCAAATGTGTTGTCTGGCGTAAAAGCTCCCAAAACAGGCGCACCATTTTGCCACATCTTACTATCAAGAGAAGCTGGTAAATCTTTCAAGCTCTCTTGTACTTCGTCTAAGCCTTCTAATGTATAACCGGCTGCAAAAAGGGGAAATAAGAGAAGGTTTTGCCCCTTAATGACACTCCATATTTGCAAAAGCCAATCATAAACATAAATATGCATCCCTTCAGTGTTATCATTGATAGAAAAATAAACACGAGAATAGACCGGATCAATACATGCTCTCATCTCATCAATGGCAAAATTATTGTAAAGTGTGAAGATGGTTTTATCGACTTTACCAAAGCCTATAGGGAGCATTTCACCAGCACTGTTGATTTGATAAAAACCATCATCAGAGACAAAGAAAGTACAGTCTCCACGGCTTGCAATTGCTGTGCTGCTTTTCGCCCCTATTTTGTCTTTTATTTTTGCAAAACTGAATATAATTTTAGAGCCTGGTACAAAGGTTGCATGATAAATGGCGGAGCGCATGAAAATAAGTGGATTTGTTGATTCCGTAGACCCTTGAACATATTCTCCATCGGGAAAATCTTGATAATCGCAACTTTTCTCCCCAACCGTCCAATGTGTCGCATCATTCAAACCGGACCACTGAACACGGTTTGGCTTATCTGTTAATTGCATCAGGCAAACAAAATCACCCCACACACGCACAAGTCCAGCACGCGGGGGATTACCACTCAAATCACAAAACCTTTCATCCGTTTTTAACGAAAGCATTTGTGGTGGGTCATTGCTATTAACAGCAATGATATGATCACCAAAGGAGGCAAAAGACCAAAGTGCAGTCTCATTGGCGTGATATTGTGTGTGAGGTTTGCTAATGTCTTTCCAGCCGCGCGTGCTGTTGTCATATTCATAAAGTTTTGTTGGTGCACCCACAATGATGCGCACACCACCCAATGAGCGCACCGCATAGACCCCCAAAATCACATCCGGAAAAGGATCTGAGACCGGCGCCACAATGGGAAACGGAATATACGAATTTGGTGCAGGTAAAACGTTCACGATCTCACTAGAATAACCACTATTAATAAATGCAACATCTGGTCTATACTCAGCAATAGGAATAAAGGTCATCAGAAATCCGTATGTTGAACTCTCAACAAATTCTTGCGCCGTGAAGTCTCAATTTGTAGCGCATCGAGTTGCTCTTGAAACATGGCAAAAGCTGCCGCAGCCATCTGTGGTTCTTTAATAATATTGGTATAAATTTCATATTTTGCGCGGGTTTTGATCAGTTCATAGGCTTCCAAAAACCATATTGAAGCTTCTTGTGCACTCTCAATGTCTTTTATTCTTATAGGATCAAGAATAAGCCTGATAGAATAGATACGGTCTGGGATTGGATACAAAATAAGCTTTTGTTCAAAATAAGCATAGCGGGTAGGTATGCCATGGCTACAATCATCCTCAAGATTCTCAATAACAAGCGGATCTACCTGCAAAAGCTTTGCTTTGCTGTGATTATCTTCATAAACGTAAGCATCAACAATGCGAACAGCAGCCGGAATAACTGGATTTTCCTCTGCGCCATAACGGCTTTTGCCCTTTAGAGTGGTAAAAACAACTTCGCGGCTTTCATTGAAATAAAAAGGCAATCGTTCACAAAAGCGAATAGCCGAAAATATCGCCCTTTGCACTTGATCAACATACTCATCTGTTTGATCATCTATTTCATCCTGAATATCGTTTAACATCTGGATAAAATTTTTATCCCAAGGAGCAATGGTCTGTTTGTCTCCAATCGGACCACCTGTCTGTACTATTATTGTCATATCAGCCTCTTCCAAATGTATTGGGGCATCTTGTATAGGAGGGGGACGCAAACAATAAACGCCCCCTTGCCTTTAACGATTAGTGTAAAACTCAACAATCACCTCAGCATCACCTTTGGTGCTTTTCTTGTCTCGTGTCATGTAAATCGTATTTTCAGCCTCTAATGGAACATCTCGTTCCTCCATGGGTATGTACACATTGCCATCGGTAGATTGCCGAAGCCATACATCTCCATAATCATTACCATGAGGCTCTTTTCCAAATGTAGCTTTTACATCTTCAAAATCCTCCATAGTATAAGCTGTAATGCTTTTGATAAAAGCCCCTCGGGGTAGAACGCCAATTTTCGTTATCAACCCTTGGTCTGTACATTTAATACGCGCCCGTAAAAAACTAACCTGCTGCGTAGAGTTGTTACGTCCCTGCAAAACAGGTGGCAATCCCTCATCTATCATGCCAACGGTTTCAACAGTCTCAACGGTTTCATCAGGTTCCTGTGTAATTAGCGATTTTTCTGCCATAATTGTCATCCTTTAATAATTAGCTTGCTTCAGCAAAAGAAGGGATGACAATGGTACCAAAGTCTTGTCCCCCTTGATCAGAATGCGGCAAGGTATAGCGTGACTTTTTCATGCCGATAATGGTTTTAGCTGCAACCCCAAATTCACGTTGATAATCAAACAGTTCTTCAACAAGTTTATAGCGTGTTCCCCCTTTCCCATCGCCTCCTGTTGCTCCATTGCCAACGCGCCCATAAGCCATGATAACACTTTGCGCACCAAGCAACACAGCACGACGAACAGAGGGAACAGGCTCTTGTGTCTTTGAATTGATACCATTGGGGACATGTTCAGCTTCACGCAAAATGACACCGTTATACATCCCCAAAGAACCATTAAAAATTGGGTTCTTAGCTCCAGAGCCATCATAAGCTGCCTTGGTAATGTCTAACCATTGCCCGCTCTTTGTATTGGTACGCAATTGGGTCACCTGTGTTGGGTGGAGATACATCACATATGCCGATTTTCCATCAACACGAACAGGGCGCAAACGTGGATTAGCAAGTTTAGCGCGTTCAACAGCCTGATCTATAAGATCTAATGTAAAAACATCGTCTTTTGTAAGTTCTTCATCAGTCTTTTTCTTAGCTGGGCGAATAATACGCAATTTGCTTGGCTCTAACGGAGCATTAAAACCATAGTGTACGGGTTTAAGGGTTATGGTGCGTCCCTCGAAGTGAATCCATGGTGCTGTATAACCTGCTGCCTGAATGAAGAACATCAAACTTAAGCGATCTGCATACCAATCAACAAGCCCATCCTTTGCTTCTGTTCGTAAATTAAATAAAACACGTTGTTGATCAATGGTGCCTTCATATTTTACGCGTACAGCATGAGAAAGCTCGTTAATACGCACCGTTTCATTCATAAATTGGAGTGCTTCTTCATTGCCTTCCAGCGTTTGTCCCTCGCTAACGCCATCCCCCATAAGTTGGACTCTTAATCCGCTCGTCACAGAGTCACCAGCGGATTTTCCTAGCATATCCAATACTTGAATAATGCTGTTTTTTCCTTTTCCCATCAGCGGTGCAATGGGCAACGCTTTTGAAGTTTCTGTGTTTAGCATCTTAGCCCAAACGCCAACGGCTAATGGGTCATTAAGATTTACCTGTGTTACTGCCATTTCAATCAATGCCTTTCTTGGTTTTAAAACTCGCCTTGCGGCACCCCCAAACGATAACAATCACTTGGTTCTCTCTGTTGCGTCACCACGCACATCTCACGCTCTGCTCATAATTTGTTCAAATTTTTCGGGATTTTTCTCAACCCATACAGCAAATTCGGCTTCTGGCATGGAAAAGAGCGTTCTCACATCCATACCGCCTGTTGGAACTTGTCCGCCGCGCGCTGTAAGTGTCCGCGCTGCTTGAGAGCGCTCTTGAAGGGCTCCTACTTCGTCCTTAACGGGCGCTCCACTATAGCCAAAAGCTTTTGCTTTTTGTACCAGCACCTCAATTGGGTTTATACCAGCTTTCTGACACTGCTGGCATATTTGGCGCAATTCAGCACCAATTTGTTGTTGCCGTGCCTCTGGGTCTTTCCATTGCGGATAAAGGCTTGCTTGCGCTTGTAAGACACTGTCTGCTCTTTCATAGAGATAGTCCGTGATACTGTCTAAATCTGGATATTTATCTTGTACTTGCGCTTTAGCTTCCTCGAAATAATCCCCCAACTTTTGGCGTTCATATTCCTCTTGACTCATGCGCTCTTGGCTCTCTCTCATATGAGAAAACTCATCAAGCAATTTCTGTTGTTCTTGTACCTTATGACTAAGCCATGCAAAATGTGCTTTTGGGTCGTCTTCTAGGGAGGGAATATTTTCCTCACGGCGGCGCGTGATTTCTTCCTGCATTGCGGCATATTTTTGCGCAAGTTCAATAGCCAATTCACGCGCTTCAATGGCGCTTTGTTCTGCCTTTTGTCGTGCTTGCCGCTCTTGCTCTAGTTTATCAGATTCTATTACATCAGAATTTGGCTGCTCTTGAGGTGGTTCTACAGCTGGCTGTTCAGAACTTTCCTCTGCATCAAAAACTTCCTCAACTTGTTCTGGCTCGACCAACTCAACAACATTATCACTGGCAAAATGTTCATCATAGATTGCTTGTTCTTCTGGCGTAAACTCTTCTTCCATATTCTGTCCCTTCAATGTGCTATTATATTTTTTGTCAAAACTCGATAGTGTTCCAACTGTGTCTGTAAAGCTTTGCGTTCTAAATCACGCTGCGCTATCTCATTTTTTGCCTGTTGAAGTTCGAGCTGCATGCGCGCTTGTTCTTGTTTCAAGAAAAGTTCGATATTTTTCTGCTGCAATGCCGCTTGTTTCTGCTGCGCATCAAGTTGATAGAGTGTGCTCTTTGCTTGCGCTTCTTGCTGTAAAACAGTAATCTTTGCTTGTTGCTCTGGAGTTAATTGCGCCCCTTGGCTTTGTTGCATCATCTGCTGTTGCTGTTGTTCTTGTTGTGCCTGCTGTGCTTTTGCCGTTAAATTTGCTACCAATGTTGCCGGTAGTGGGGAAAGCTTTAAAAGATCTGGAATCATCTCCGGTGTTAAGAACCCACCAAGCAATGGCAACATCTGCGTAATTGTCGCAAAAGTTTTCTCTTTTTCATTGGGGCTTGTCGGTGAATCATCAACAATAATGTCATACTCAAGCGTCGTAACAGCTTCACGCGTCAACGGCACATATTGGGCATTCTCTTGTCCAGAAATACGTACCAGACGCCCATCAGAGAGATAATTCTGGATAAGATAAAGGATAATCTTTCCCTGCCTACACCGATAAAGCTTGAGATTATCAAACAGCCCCGCAAGCAAATTAAGCGTTGATTGCCGGCGTGTATTTTCCAGCACATTGGCTTGGTTGACCTCCCGTGTTCCGATAAACTCAGCCGATAACCCTGTTACATGCGTTATCGCTTCACGCGATTCATTAAACAGCTGGAAAAATCCATTGGGAAATTGTGCACTTGGCTTTGGTTGAATTTTCCCTCCTGTAAGCGCGCCATTTTTAACCCAAGTAATCGTATCCGTTCGCGCCCAGCTTTCCATGGCTTGGCGATCATCATCGAAAGCGCCTCGTTCTGCCATCAAGCCGCCCTTAGACTGGCTATTAAGGATATACATCACTTGGCTAAAATATTTATTCGACCATTTTTGTGGATCTTTTGCGGGGCGAACAATCCCGTAAAACTGGTTTTTAAGCTTATCCAGCGTGCCCGTGATACACTCCCACCCAAGTTGCCCATCAGGTGCTAATGGCTTATCGGGCTTTGCTAAAAGACGTCGTCCCAGAAAAGCGCGTCTCACCACTTTTTTATTAAAACACACCCCTTGTAATTGTGGCATTACCCTTTGAAGCTGTTCAAACTCCTGTTTGCTATAGTTGCGCATCTGGCCGGTTTGAAGATCAGGCGCCTTGTAAGTGGTCTCATATTCAAACCAACGGCATTCAACCAGCGTAACATAGCGTTTCCCAGAATACGGATCTGAGAGAGAAGTCGCATTGGAGTCATCTTGATACGCATCAAGCGACACATGAGAATCCTCAGAAGCGGTTGTACTATCGATAGCCCAATCGGCGTTAAGATCTTCAACAGCAACATCAGGAAAAAGACTTTTAGCATCCTCAACGGATTTGCGATCAACATACCACATACGCTGTGCGTCAATGAGATTTGGTCTTACAGCATTAGCATCCCAAACCATTTTTAAGGGATCTAAACGTTGAACAGCAGGTATCCCTTCGGGATCTGTATCATAATCAAGCCGCGTATCTGTCCAGCCCATACCGCAAATAACCATATCCTGAAAAGCATCGGAATCGGCATATTCCGCCTCCGCCTCATCACGAAACCATTCTGCTGCTCCAGTAAGCAATTCATTGGGTATTGCTGCTCCCATTTGCCGTGGTTGAAACTGTACTTCGCGCTTATTATTACGCTCCGCCCCAACAATAGCATTCACAAGGGGTGCAATGCGGTTAAAAGTCATGACAGGACGGCGTTGCTCTTTTAAAACCGCAAGATCTTCCTCTGCCCATTGACGACCATTATAAAAATCAAAATCTTCACGCGCCTGTTCACGCCATTCATTGACACGTTCAACATCTTCTGCGTACCAAGACTTTAAACGCTTATAGAGTTCATATTCATCAAGGATTGTCGTTTTTTGAAAGTCTTGATCTAGAATGCCATCCATGATGCCGCTTCTCTTTCCATAGTGCAATAACGCTCTTGCTTGGGTTTGACATGGGGGGCTTCATAGACAATGCACATTAAACCAAAGGCATCCGCCCCATGGCTCGACCAATCATGCTCTGCACCCAAACCAATGCCGCGCTTCTCATCCCATTTCTCATGATACCAATTCAGTGCTTTGCGCCCTGCTACCGTCATCTCTTCATTAAACCAAACAGACGGCAAAATACGACGCACCGCCTCTATACGCATCTTAACCGCCCCTGCCCCTTGATTAGGGATCACTTGCGTTTCAAAACCCGCATCATTTAAAGCACTCTCAAAACTCACATTGTGCACACGGTCTCTCGTCGCACCGTCATGGGGGAGAACCATCAACGCCTTCTCATAACCATTTTGACGCAACCAACCGATATGCTCCGATAAAGGCTGCCCCTGTGCTTCGTAATAATTAAGCACTCTGATCTCTCTACCAACAAATTGCGCTATCCATATCGCTGTTGCATCTGCCTTGGCGCCCGTACCCCCAATGTCCCAAAAAGCACGTATTTGCATCAAGGGGTCACGAGCAACACGCCCTATCCGCCCCTCCTGCTCGGCTGCCAACATTTCCTTTTGATAATAAGCACCTTGAACCGCTTTCAGATAATCCCCTTCCCAGATATGCTTATAGGTCTCGGGGCGGTTTCTCAGATCATCAAGTCGTGCTTCATTCAAGATCTTGGGAAACTTCGGATTGTCTGACCAGTTGATCTCAACACGTTTGATTGCCTCATTGTCTGAAAAGCGAAACCGCTTCTCAACGGGGGCATTCTCTCGCAACGGGTTCCATGTCACCCATAACTCTGCCCGCCATCCCTCTCCTTCTTCACGCAAAGTCGGTATAAGCGTTTGCCAAGCTGTCTCTGTAACGGGCTCTGCCTCATCAACCCAACAAAGCAAAATACGCCCCATAGACTTGATACTTGCAATATTCCGGTCCAGACCAGAAAACTGAAAGGCTATACGACCATCTATCGATTTAATCGACGACTCCCCAACCTTGTAATAGTCCTTTAAAAAGTCATGCGCTTCAATGGCGCGTTTAATTTCCTCCAATGAACTTTCTGCTAGCGAGTTTTGAAACTGACGTGCACAAAGTATAGTGCCTGATATCCCTCTTCTACCAAATTGATAGCCTTTTAAAGCAGCCATCAAGGCAAATGATCTTGTCTTTCCAGACCCTCGTCCACCCCAAGCCGCACGCACCAAAGCCTTATCTGTAAAAATCGGTATAAGCTTTGGAACAATATTAATCTGTCGTGTTGTCATGAACTAAAGGCGCGATTTCCACACGCGTTATCATCTTAATCGCCCCGCCATCTTCCCCTGTCACTTGAAGAGGCAAAATCTTCCCCAACAATGCCAAATAAGCAGCGGGGCATTTGATTGCCTGTTTTTCTAGATAAGAGACCAAACCATCATCACCATATTTCTTACCAGCGCGCTCTGCTGCCTTAAGCACTGCTTCTTTCAAAATACGTGTCGTTTTATTTGGCACACCTTTTACCCGCCCTTGACCTGCCTTTGGGGGCGTTCTTTTTGCAAGTTTTTCAGTGGTTTTCATGTGTGTTTCTTTTTGTAAACAAGACAATAAAAAACCCCGCAAAAGCAGGGCTCTGAACAATCATATAAACTTATAAGAAAGGTTATACCTTTACCGTAATTCTAGACGCAATTCGACTAGTACAGCAACGCCATAAAACACTATTTTTCATATCCTGTCAACAAAAAAATCACTATATTGTGTATTTTTTATTTTTTTTACCTAAATCTAGTGTCTTTAACAACCAACCACTCACAATTGTATCTTCTAAACGAATCAATTATATGACTAGAAACTAATAAAAAGCGGGGGAGAACAATGCGTGATATTGTCATAGTAATAGTGGGTATACTCATACTATGGGCTATAGTCTCTGACATGTGGGAAGAAGCAGAGAATGGTCGGAATACAGAATTTCAAGGTACTCTTTTATTGGTCATAGTACTCGGGGTGCTTTGGCATCTTGAATTTTCAAGAAACTTTTTATTAGTGGTAGCAATTTCGTTGTTTGCTTGGAGAAATTACCTAGGAATAAAAGCAAATTTTGAACATGATCGCTTAATTGAAAATTATCAGGCAGCGTCTGATTGGAAAGATCAAAGAATTAATGAACTTCAAGCGGTTGAAGAGGAAATAATTAATGAGGAATTGTCCAAGATAATAATAAAAGCTTTGGCAACAACAGAAAAAGAATGAATCTGGTTGAGAAAAAATCAATTAAAGGTTCAATACTATGATTGATAATTAATAAAAAAGGGGAGAAAATGTGGTTTATTATAGGAATTGTAATCCTTATCTTAATAATCCCAATATTAATTGATATTATTATATTAGTAATTTACGGCATTGGATTATTTCTAGGGGGCATACTTGAAACTCTAAAAGAGTTCCTAAATTTAGTAGGAAAAATACTATTAACAATAATACTGCCAACGTTAGAAACTATCGATTATGCTTTTACAAAGGATAAAAGCAAATGGAACGAAATAATTGAGAAACGAGAAAGATTTAGAGAACATAAAGCGATTAAGAAAAAAAACGGAGAAAAAACGATAAATTATTACTTTCGTTTTGCTAAACGCAGCTTATTTTTATTCTTACGCCTTATGGCACTCTCCTATTTCACAGCAGTGGTTACCTTTATAATTATGTTTTCTACAGGGTACATCATTGCTACGTTTTTCCCCCGCTCTTTTGCCCCTTATTTGTTAGGGACAATTATTTTAATGCTTACTCTTCCCCTTACAGTCTGTATGGCACCAATCCAATATAGAATACAAGCGCTACCTGTTTCATTTTTACTACAAACAATGCTTCTCTGGATTCAGTTTCGCGAAAACCTCTCTATGGGTATTGTATTCTATATCGCATTCTTTGAGCTATTCGTATATATATTATTTAGCTTTTCTCACGCAGTATTTATAGCCGAAATATCAGAAGAGCAATCAACTGCCTTTGAAACATTATAACAAACATTTACCATTTAGTTTTTCTGTCAAAATATTTATGAAGCGCGTTAAGAGCGACCCGCAATGAATTCACAAGATGTGGTAATGTTTTGTCTTCGACAACAATATATTGTATTGCTGCATAAAGATTATACTGTCTATAGAGATGTTGTGTTTCTTTTATCGCCTCTTGCATATTAGAAAACTGTTCTGTTGCAAATTCAACCCATTTTTCTCTTGCTTTGTCATCAGAAGATGATGGTATTTCATCATAAACAGCGCTTGGTAAACCTTTTGCACACAAATAGTCATTTTTCACTTCAAGATATTTTTGCGCAGCATCATACTGGTCTTGAGTAAGCATGCCTTGCAAACACAGCCGCCCAACATAAGTACCAGCAAGCGGATTTTTAGCCTCTTCAATAGTCAAACCAAAGCGTTTAGCACGCATTTCAATTGCCAATTGATTAACAGGATCTTGACGTACTTTCACTTGTGAAATGTAAGCATCTTTCTTCTTCATACATCCCCTAATCTGTGGGAGCCCACATGTTTCTCTTTGTTATATTTTATCAATCAAAATGGTATGCTGTCATTAAGAGATGCACTATGATCAGCGGCACCTGAAGCGATAGCATAATTTTGAGAAGTAATAGATGAAGGGGCAGATTGATCTTTCTTTACATCAAGCAAATACAACTCGCCTTTGAATTGTGGTAAAATAATCTCTGTTGTGTAACGGTCATGCCCATTTTTATCTTGCCATTTGCGTGTCTGTAATTTTCCTTCTACGTAAACTTTTGAACCTTTGTTGAGATACTGAAGTGCAATTTTTGCCAAATGTGGATTAAAAATCACAACTGAATGCCATTCAGTTTTCTCTACTTTTTGATGAGTATTTTTATCTGTATAGCTCTCAGAAGTTGCCATACGAAAATTGACTACTTCTGCTCCAGAATTCATTGTTTTGCTTTCGGGATCAGCACCTAAACGCCCGATTAATGTCACTTTATTTAGCATGTTTTTTCTTACCTTAAACTTGTACTTTAATACATAGAAAATCTTAGCATGATTTGCTTATTTTTTCAATTATTTCAAAATGATATTATTGTTTTTTAACATATAAAATTATATTTAATATGCAAAAAAACATAAATAGTTCAGTGTTCATTTAAAACTCTTGAAATACATACATAAATGTATTAACATAAGATATGAAAATAAGATTTGAATGGGATGAAGCTAAAGCGAAAAGTAATCTTAGAAAGCACCGTGTCAGTTTTGAAATTGCTGCTCGTGTTTTTGCAGACCCGTTCGCCATGGTTAAACAAGACCGTATTGAAAACGGAGAATATCGTTGGCAAACTTTGGGTCTTGTGGATGGTTTTTTACTGCTGCTCGTGGCGCATACTGTCCATGATGATAAAGATGGTATAGAAGTAATCCGTATTATTTCAGCGCGGCGAGCTAACTCGAAAGAAAGGAAACGTTATGAAGAAGAAAGTTCTTTATGAAATTGATGTAGGTAACTTATCACCTTTGACAGATAAACAGAGAGTTGAAGTTGATAAGCTGGCTGCAATGCCGGACAGTGCAATTGATCATAGTGATATTCCGTCACTCAATGATGCATTTTGGAAAAACGCCGTTCGCAATCCATTCTATAAACCAACCAAAACTGTCACAACAGTACGTGTGGATTCAGACGTTCTAGCGTGGCTTAAAAGTCAAGGGAAAGGATATCAAACACGGATTAACGCAATTTTACGTGACGCCATGCTTCGTTCAATGCGTTGATCTCTTTCCTGCTACAAAGAGTATCAAACTGCTTTCGATAGTTTTTTATCTCCTTGTTGATCTCATCTATGAACGTTGAGAAGAGACAACGTAATCTGAACAGTTTTATAAAATCGGAAATTTTACTATAGCTTTTTAACTGAGCACTGTAGTGTGTAAATAGATATATTTATTAAACTGCGTGTACGTAACATAAGGAAAAATACACAAACTAAAAAAGAATACCAAAGAGCAATATCTGAGTACCAAAGTACAGTATCCAATGGAAAAGAAAGCTTATACTCCACGTACTTAGAAATGAAAGGTAAAGAAACAGTTTCTTTATAACTATTTGGAAAAATTAAAACGACAAGCGCTAAACTTATTAGCTTTAAAAGTCTGTGCAAATACTGTTGTAAATCACGTGTTAATGTCTTCCAACCTGTTGTATTGCCGCGTTTGTATTTTGGATTGTTCTGCAACTCAAAAGGAATATGAGAATTGCATAAAATTGCAAAAACCACTGTGACTATTACCAAAGAAACAGATGCGAATGTCAAAATACTTTGAATAAAGTAGGGATTTTTTTTAATTCCTAAAAAACATAAAGATATAAAAGTTATAATGCCAAACAAGGCTCTTAGCTGTTTATCTGTCAACATATTCATTTCCTGCGGTTTTCGATAATTTTTTGATCTCTTTATTGATCTCGTCTATAAGAGGTTCGTAATTGAGAACGCTTT
>NZ_JBHILT010000075.1:0-2213 GCF_042193405.1 Bartonella sp. TT110JLCBS | reverse complement strand
AAGCCTTATCGCCTAGATTTGATTATCTTTCTCTTGTGGTTCTTTTATGAGCTCTACGGGTGCGTCTATTTCTGTCATTTCAGTAGATGAGAGCTGTTTTGTGTTTTCATCAACAATAGGAGGAGAGAACACTCCATCCTTATAAGTCCAGCCGATCTGCGCTTCACTTGAGGGGATAGCTTCACCATCAAAGGCATGGACATAGTCTTCTGAGGCTACAATAATATTTGTTACCACACCATTTTCAACAACTGCATATTTCATAAAAAACTCCTAGATAAAAAATCTCAACAAGATTGCTCCGTCACCACCATTGCCGCCATCTCCACCAGATTTTCCTGGAAAATAGCCACCGCCACCGCCGCTGGTAAAACCATTTCCATCACCACCATTGCCGCCTTTCCCACTGTAACCCCCTTTTGCGATACCATCACTGCAACCACCACCAGCCCCCCCATAAATAGAGCTTCCACCATGTCCAATGTTTGTTTTGTAGACAATAAAGGGGCCGTCGTTACTTCTATAGTATGCGTAGCCACCACCACTCCCGCCACCGAAAGTAGAACTGCTACCATTAACATTACTGTTACTAGAGTAGTAGCTGCCACCGCTACCGCCGCGACCACTGCTGTTGGCACTTCCTTCACTGCCACTAGTTGCGTATCCATAATATCCACCACCTCCGCCACCGCCTGCGGTAAGAAGTCCCTGAATTATTGTTTGACCACCTATGCCTCCCCTTTCGTTATTACCGCCTTTCCCACCACGTCCAATTTGAGCATTTTTTGAGTTTCCCAGCTGGTATCCTTTGATTTTAATACGTACGCAACCGCCGCCACCTCCACCACCGCCTTTTATATTACTGCCGCCTCCACCGCCACCCCACGCCCATATTTCAATATCGGTGTAGCTATTAACACTATCAGGAAATGGAATGGTACCACTTTCTGTCATGAGGATTTCAAGGGGATTAAGCGCGGTAACTTCTTTCAGTTTTGCAATCTCATTGCGTATTTTTTGAAGAACAGTGGTAGCCTCATCTTTTGTGTAAAGTGCCTTACCATCAACAGTTGCTGGACCTTTAAGCATGCTTCCACTTGCACTTAGACTTGTCACAACTTTATTATTGTGGGTGAGATTAAACGACGAATTACCCAACAGTTCTAAGCCACCACTCATAGTGACTTTGCTGGTAAATTTATTATAATTCTGCCATTCATTTGGGCTGGCTAAGCGTCCATAGCTTGTGAGATCTTCGTTGATCTTGGCTCTAAAATCATCAAGCCCCACAATATCTTCGGTTTTATGTTGATGCGCGCCTAATAGAGAGACAGCACTGCCAAAAGTGAAGTTATTATTGCTTGATTTATAGAGAACATAATTGTTGGCAGCATCTTTTGCGCCTTCGATATCGCTTAAATCAGCAAAAGTGAAGGTTTTATCCGCTGCCATCTTGCCATTGAGAGCGCTTTCTAGATCTGCAACATCACTTATTGTGTGCGTGTGTTTTGAAGGTGCTTTTTCGTTTATCTTTTCCTCAACAACCAAAAGAGCTTGATCAATTTTGGTCAAGTTTTCCCGCAAGATTGGGAATTCAGAACTGATAAAACGACCTTCTTTAGGCAATTCCATGTCGAGTTTTTTGGTTTTTGTCATCTCTCATTTTCCCCTCATAATATGCCGGCGCCAAAATCACGCACCATTGACCGTGCTGCTGGTCCACCAGTAAGCGTGAGTTTCAAGCGCGCTTGTTTGGCGCCTTTATCACTACTGATAAATTTGCGCTCTGTCCAAAGCGGCTCGGCAAGTTGTTCTGTTTCGTCAAGTTTCAAAGGGGTGAAACCACCATCATCCAGTTGCATCTCCAGTGAAAAGGTTGCACCACCTGGTAAAAAGGTTTTGATATAACTGGTCAACCTTGCCTTTTCCCCAAAGGCAAAAGCACGGGTGACATAAGTGGCTGTTTTATGGATCTTTCCCGCAATCAATTGAACAGGAGCAAACAAGACGGGTGAGAGCTTTTCGGTGCCTTTGAGAATAGCGCGAAGCTTTACCTTTTCACTGATATATTCAGTAAGGCTTAGCAATTGAAAGGGAAGAAGTTGATAAATTGTGCCATTGTTTCGTTCAATTTCAAAGATGACAGAACAATCGCTTGAAGGCAATTCAATGGCTGCGCGTACTTGCAAATCAGAGCAGTCCACAAGGTCAAA
>NZ_JBHILT010000074.1:0-2252 GCF_042193405.1 Bartonella sp. TT110JLCBS | reverse complement strand
TTTATTTATCCCGAACCTTTAAAAAAGTCATATAAAATCAAAAAGTTATAGCACTATAAAAGTGCTGTGGCGGAGGGGGTGGGATTCGAACCCACGGTACAGTCTCCTGCACGCCGGTTTTCAAGACCGGTGCCTTAAACCGCTCGGCCACCCCTCCAAACTAGATATGCCTTTTGACAAATTTCTTGCAAAAGGTCAATCATTTTAATACGCATTTTAAAGCATTCTTTGTAAAACTATTTAAGTTTCAATTAAAATAATTCTTCATAAGTTAATTCTTTGAGTGTGTTATCTAAAAGTTTCATTTTTAAACATGATAGTTTTTTCTGAAAAAATGAAAGGTAATTATGATCTTTATCATTTTTTTCTGTTTAAAAATTTTTCACAAAGCAATATTTTTTAAGTTCTAACGAACGTTTTCGTAATAATAATAAATGTTTGATAAATTATATTAAATTCCGGTCGTGTATTTTTGAATTATTTTGTCTTTCCAGATATGACTGGAAATTAGGTATATTTATAATGCTTTTTCTGTGGGATAAGCAAAAAGTTAATTAGAATGGAAGAAAAAATTATTGAGTAATACGCATAGATCAATAGATAGTTTGTTAAGGTATTGCATAGTTTTTCAAGAATAGAACTTAAAAACGCTAAATTATGCAGAGGCAGAAAGCATAAACTTTAACAGACAAGGTTTTAAAAGCCAATTCATTCATAAGTATGTGTAAAATAAAAAATTTATTTACAAAAAAATGGTGCCCCAGAGATTCAATAATTTTAAATAAAATAAATGAGTTATTGCGATATGGGGGGAAATTTATCATTATTGATTCCATTAATATTTTTTATAGCACTATCCCTCATTTTTTTGGAGCTTTTTTATCGCTTCTATAGCTAGCCTTTTGCGATCTGCGCTTTTTGTATAAAGAGATGCCATGTTGTCGTCGGTCCATCCAAAAATTGCCTTGAGTTGTGATACTGTTGCATCTGAATTAGCGGCGCGTGTTGCTGCTAATTTTCTTAAGCCATGTGCTGATTTTTTGATTCCCGCCGCATTACACGCTTCACGGAATAAGTTTCCAAAACTTTCTTTTACGAGTTTATTTCCGTTTTTTCCGCAAATGAATGTTTCATTTCCAATAGGACCAATTTTTAGAGTTTCTGCTAATTCAGGCAAAATGGGTAGAAAAACATCTGTTTGGAATTTACTTTTCTCTGTCTTGAGATGAATGATATTATCTTTGACATCTTTCCAACCAATTCGTACCGCATCACCACGACGCAAACCCGTGTAAAGAAGAATATCAATCCAGACGCGTTCATGTGAACCATGTGACCAATGGTGATAATATTTTTCAACATCTTCTTCTGTCCAAACAGCAAATCCATCTTTGTTGTTGAGAGGAGGTCTTTTTATTCCTAAAGTTGGGTTATTCTCCAGAAGTTCTTGATCGATCGCCCAATTAAAAAGTCCATTAAGTGCTTTTAGAAAATTTTGGGCAGCTGTTGGTTTTTCTTTGCGGCGTTCAACACCCGCTGTAATATGTGATTTCTTTATTTCTCTGTATAACACATTGTGTATGGAGCGGCGCTGTGATTAACACGATTCTTTGTTTTGATCTAGGTACCAAAACGGGGTGGGCGATACGTGGTGCAAGTGGTGACATATTCAGTGGTACCGTGAATTTTCAATCACGCCGTTTTGAAGGCGGTGGGATGCGTTACTTGCGTTTTAAGCAATGGCTATCAGAAATAAAGCAGACAGCAGGTCAAATTGACGTGGTGTATTTTGAAGAGGTGAGGCGTCATAAAGGTACAGATGCAGCGCATGTTTACGGTGGTTTGTTAGCAACGTTAACGGCGTGGTGTGAACAGCATCAGATACCGTATGAGGGGATACCAGTAAGTACGATTAAGAAAGCGACGACAGGCAAGGGGAATGCGTCGAAAGAAGAGATGATTAAGGCGGTGCGTGCAAAAGGGCACAATCCGAAAGATGATAATGAAGCAGATGCTTTAGCAATTTTATATTTAGTTAAAGAAAGGGAATTGGGGTATGTCCATTAAATTACCATGGACGAGGCTTTTTGCAGACAGATGGCTTCTTACTCTTGGTTTTTTGTCGCCGACTGAGAAATGTATCTATGTCATGTTGCGACTTCTAATGCTCCATATTGGTGAACCTATTTTAAAGGACTTAACGGTATTAGCTTTTTGGGTTGGTTATCCAGTAGAAGAGTTTGAAGCAGCTT
>NZ_JBHILT010000073.1:2052-2327 GCF_042193405.1 Bartonella sp. TT110JLCBS | reverse complement strand
GCTTATTTATGTAAAATTAAATTATTTTTTATTGTATGTTATATATATTTAATATACCGTATCGTATATTGTTTATACAATAAGCTAACTATTAAATTTAGGAGGTAATTATGGAAAGTGCACGTGAATTATTTATAACGGAATATTTAGAAGAAGATGTTTGTAATCTCGGAGTATTCTGGTAATTGTGCTGGAAGAGGTGTCTAGCCTCTTCCAACCCAGTAAGTGAATTAATGGGGGAATTTATATGGATGATGAAGGTTATCATTATTTAC
>NZ_JBHILT010000073.1:1612-2007 GCF_042193405.1 Bartonella sp. TT110JLCBS | reverse complement strand
CTTAAAGTAATAAAAAATACAAAAATGAATATTCTTGGATTCATGTCACATAAATTTACAACAGATGGGCAAGGTGTGACAGGTTTTTTTTTATTGAGTGAATCACATTTATCATTCCATACATACCCAGAGAGTAATTACATAAGTATTGATTTGTATACTTGTGGACAAGATTATGGCAAGGCAATTGAAGCTATTAAAATTCAATGGGAATATACTGGACAATTATTTATTAGATCGTTTAGGAGAGGTAAGCATTTTTTGAGTATTAATACCTCTTCTTCTTATGACGAAGATTTATCTAATGTATGATAACTATAAGAACGAAGGCAGCTATGAATATCAAAAACAATGGCTTATTTAAGTTTGATTATCAAATTCCTGTATACAATTTT
>NZ_JBHILT010000073.1:0-1602 GCF_042193405.1 Bartonella sp. TT110JLCBS | reverse complement strand
CCAAGTCAAGGAAAGTGTATTATTGATAAGCCAGTATCTGATGTTATTGTGAATAGTAATAATGATATTAATTCGAGAGCTTTGTATTTTCATATTCCTTTTTGTGAAACTATATGTACATTTTGTCCTTTTACTAAAGGTGGTTATAAAGGCGAAACTGTAATTAATAATTACACGGATGCTTTAATTAAAGAAATAGAATTAAAAGCAAATTTTGTTGATTACCAGGCTGTTCCGGTTCGCGCGATTTTTTTTGGAGGAGGAACTCCATCTTTATTATCTCCATCTAATATTTTAAAAATAGGAGAAGCTATACATAAGCATTTCAAAGTAGCATCTAATTGTGAGTTTTCTTTTGAAATTGAGATAAAAAGTCTTACCGAGGAAAAAGTAATTGCTATGAAAGAAATAGGGGTTACACATCCACGCTTTGGTCTTCAAACTTTTAATCAAGAATGGAGAAAACTTTTTAATCTCACATCTACATACGAACATATTAAATTTGCTGCTAGTATATTAAATGCTAATTTTAAGTACGTACTTTTTGATATATTGTACGGTATGAACGGACAAGATGAAGAAGAAATAATTAAAGATCTCGAAATGGCTGTATCTCTTGGTACATCTAATATAGACATATACCCAATTGACAATGTTGTGACACAAGTAAAATTGCATAAAGCTATCAAAAACCGTGGTTTAGGTTTTACTACAGCAACAAGAAAATTTTCTATGAATATGCTAATAGATGCTTATATGAGAAGTAAGGGATTTATGCCTCATAATGGTCATGGTTATATTCGTACCCCAAATGTAACCTCTGATATAGTTACGGATGAATATAGTTTTGTGTATCATGAGCATGTTTATGGATATTCAGATTTTGATTTGCATGGTTTTGGAGTAAATGCTGTAACATCAATACGTGAACACGTAATAACAAATTTTTCTAATCGTAATGCTTACATTACAGCCGTCAATAGTGAAAAAATGCCCGCAAATGTTAGTAAGCACTCTCCAATTCTAGATGAGATAAAGCCAATCATTTTGCGCCTACCTTATCATGGTTTAGTGAATAAATCTTTAATAAAAATGGATTTTGTGCCTAAAAGTATTTTTTCTAAATTAGATATTCTTTTATCTAATGATCTTATAGTGGAAAATAATGACTCCTGGCAACTTACAAAACTAGGTTGGTATTGGTATATTAATATTATGTTTTGGTTGATGCCAGAAGAAGATCAACGTATTTTAAAGGCATTTATTGCAGAAAAACTGAATGAAACAGGTAGATTTATAGCTAAAAAAGAGCTTGTGTATGTATGATAATATTCTGTCTTTTATAATAAGATTAAAATATTATTCTAAATTCTTGTATCATTATGCGTATTTCTTTAAACGTTTTTTTTTGAAATTTATATCACCAATTGTATTGAAGGGAATGCAACTTTAAGTGTAGAAAAATTTAATATCGGATGGTTGATATGAATTTATTTTTAAAAAAGAGTCCTTTAGCTCTTTTTTCCTCTCTCTTTATTTCCAAAGTTGGTGATTATGCTTATGAAGTTGTTTTTATTTTACTGGTCTTAGAATTAACAGATA
>NZ_JBHILT010000072.1:0-2353 GCF_042193405.1 Bartonella sp. TT110JLCBS | reverse complement strand
AAGAATATATATAAAAAAACTAAAACTAACGTTTTAGCAAAAAAAGAAATTGGTTCTGAAAGTTTAGAAACAAACGAACAGGTTGACGAGCCAACAGAGGTTGCTGCTGTTGAGACCACATCAGAGCAAATCACAACGGGTGTAGAAAACCAACCTCCCATTCACGAGCAAGAGAACGTTCCCAAAAAAGCAAAACGAGCGCAAGCTAATCGCGGTTGTCGATTGCCAGAGGATTTCAAACCTAATTTGCAATACGCAATCGATCAAGGATTAACGCATGATGAGGCGCTGTTAGAAACCGAACGGTTCACAAATTACTGGATAGCAAACCCAGGTAAAAATGCAAACAAACGAGATTGGCAAAGGACTTGGTACAATTGGGTCACAAGCCCTATCGGAACGCTAGCAAAGAAAAAAGCAAGATTAGAACAGGAAAAACGGTTAGGTGGTTATCATGGAAAATTCACTCAGAAAACTTTCACAGAACAGCTTGCAGAAGGCTTCAACGAACTCAGAGATCATCTCTCATCTGGAGAAGATTATGGAAATGATCAGTCCGGGGTATCCATTGACGCTGAAAGCTGGGAATACATTGACGAAACAGGAGGAAGAGCAAACCTTAGATGCTTGCAATCTTCTACAAGCGTTGCTCTCTGTGAAAGCTTCAGTTAAGCAAATTGAGCAAGCTTCTTTCCTACTCTCAAGCATGAGAGTCCCTGCGAACACAGATTCCAAAGCCGTTGTTCTATCCTATAGCATGATGCTGGAACGGATTTCAGCATATGCTCTGAAAAAAGGCGTCGAAGATATCGTAACTGGTCAAGCAATTGGGATATCAAAAACATTTATGCCAACTTGTGGAGAGCTTTTAACTTATTGCCAGACACTAGAAAATACCCTTCTTTCAAAAGCCGAAACTGTACGTAGAGCAATTGAAAACACATGTGAGAAAACACTCAAAGAAAAAACAGCGAAAGAGCATTTTAGACCACTAACGCTTGTTCACAAGCAAGAGCTTGAAGAAACTTTAAATGGCATTGGTGGGATAATGAAACGCTTTGGTCCACAGCAAACTAGTGAAAAGTGCTGATCGTTTTACGATTAGACATGCGTTTAAATCGACAAAAAAGCACCTTACAAAGCGATTTAAAGATTTTATGATAAACCTATCAGAAATATAAAACGCTCTGTACGGTCAAATTTTAGGTAAATAGACCAATTGGTAAAATTAGGATTAAAGCATGTTCATTTTTAAACATTTATTCTTAACAATCCGTAAACAACCCATGCGAAAAAAGTGGGTTGCAACAGCTGTTGGTTATGTTCCTTGGGGAGACGGAGCAGAGGAGTATTTTTACAACCTCTACGAATACGAAGACGGCACAAGAGAGTGTGAAAAGTTTGATGGCGGCCAGTATTATACCACACCAGAAAATGCGGATTTTAGTACCAAAGCGCAAGTAAAAGCATGGGTTTACGGTGGAAATATTCCGAAAAGCGTTCTCAATTACGAACCTCTTATAGACGAGATCAATAAAGAGATCAAAAAATTATCAGAAGTAGCTTGACATTATTACAGCAATATGAATAATCGAATCAGGTGCCTAACGAACACCTTAAATACCAAGCGGACGAGCTACCGAGATAGTTTATTTTCCGCACATTAAAGGCTTTGACTCATTGTATGTTACACGCATATAATGATCTCGTCGGGTGTGGTTACGCTATACAATACCCTTACGGGAAAAGCGTAACGACGGACTTGGTACCGTGTTTGTTAGCGCCCGGCACTCTTTATTGAGTGTCATTAACAAACGTCTATTACCAAGGAGTTCATCATGAACACTCTTATAAAAATATCAGAACAAATAATTGGACAGGAAACAGTTCAAACTGTTAACGCTCGCGAATTACACGCATTTTTAGAAGTAAAAACCAGTTTTAAAGATTGGATTATCAGACGTATTCAAGATTGTAAATTTAAAGAAGAGCATGACTTTTGCTCTTTTTTGAGCGAAAGTTCAGGTGGACGTCCTTCTAAAGATTATGCTCTCACCTTAGACATGGCTAAACATCTTTCGATGATAGAGCGTAATGATAAAGGGCATGAAGCACGTCAATACTTTATCAAATGTGAACGGCTTTTGAAACAAGTAGCAACACCACAAGTTGACTACTCTAAACCCGAAGCATTGCTTGGTGTTTTGAATCACTTACAAAGCCAAATTGAGCAGAAAGACCATGTTATTGCAGAATTAGCACCAAAAGCAGAAGCACTTGAAGGCTTAAAGCGTTCTGAGGGGGCTATGTGTGGCATCTTATTGTTTTTTATTCACGAGTGGTTGTTCAAGGA
>NZ_JBHILT010000071.1:0-2543 GCF_042193405.1 Bartonella sp. TT110JLCBS | reverse complement strand
GCTGTAGGACAAATAATGAAACAAGTCCAGCAAGGCACACAACAACTTAACAAATTGCAAGAACAAATTCAACAAGGCAGACAACAGCTTGACCAATTAAAGAGCCAACTCGATCAAGCGAAACAATTATATAGTTCCTTAAATGGAAAACCTGATTTATCCGCTCTTCAAGAATTGCTCAACAAACAAGGGAATAATGCTGCTCTCCCCTCTGATTTTAATCATTTAGAACAATCAATAGATGGCACCGGGGGTGGTAGCGGAAACACTGAAAAATGGAAGGAAAAACTTTTATATAAAGAACCATCGGGTGGTAGTGGATCAAAAGAAGCCGTTGATGCCTTTTACAAGCAAGAAGTGGAAAAATTGCACAATCGCAATGTAGGACAAGCAGCAACAGGGCAAGCTGTTTACGAAGATGCCGATAAAAAGAAAGAAGCCATTAGTAAGATTATTGAAAAACTCAAAAATGCTAAAACCGCTGCTGAAGTTCAAGATGCTCAAACACAATTAGCAGCTATACAAGCAATATTACAAGCAGAGGCTTTACAAACTCAAGCTACTTCTATGGTTCAACAAGCTCAATCTGAAGCTGAAGCCATACGGATTAGAGAAGAAGCTAGTAAAAGATACCAAGATTATGCAAATCAACTTCGCGGTCATTAAAAGTTAAAGAGGGACTTAATCATGAACAAAGTTATTATCGCAGCACTACTACTTAGCACAGGGCTGATCACCGCTGGATGTGAAAAAACCTACAGTGTAGAAGATTTTAAGAAAGATGAAAATTTACTTAAAGAATGGGCGGTGAGATGTGGATTTACAGGAAATTCGAAAAACTGTCAAAATGCACGATTAGCCGATCATCAAATTCATGAAGAACGTCGGGCAAAAATTGACGAAGAAAATCGTAAACGTAGAGAAGAATTTGAGAAAAAACAACAAGAAGAAGCAGCTAAGAGAAAAGCTGAATATGAAAAAAGGAGAGCTAAAGAAAAAAGCGAAAACAATTTCGATCCATAAAAATTATTATAACAATCAGAAATAAAAGTATTAAAAAAATTATAAAATGGATATTCAATGGTAACAAAGGATATATTTACCACAATAGATGATCGTTTAATGAATTCTCTTACAAATATAATGGGTAAATCTATTAGCAATCTTTCAGGCGCTTTATCTGCTCCTCTTACAGCAGCTTGTACAATATATATAGCATTTATAGGTTACAATATTATCTATGGGCGGTCTTCTATGCCATTGTGGGATTTTATAGCGACAACTTTCAAACTTGGCATCATCGTTACACTCGCCACAAATGCCGCTAACTATAACACATGGATCACAAATATATTTTTCACGGATCTGCCGAATGCCATTTCAAATGCTACGCAAGGTGCAATTTCTGATAAGAATGTCTGGGACAATATGATACAAAATGCTTATGCGCACGCCTTTGACGCAGCAAATAAATACAACGGATGGACTGAAGTTGGTACGTATATTGTTAACTGGATTGCTGGTTTAATCTGTTTAGTGATTGCTGGGATTTTTTGCACCATTGGTTTTATCGTCACAATATTTGCTAAATTTGGATCATTTCTTGTCATATCAGTGGGACCAATATTTATAGGTTTTGGTCTATTTTCAGCGACAAGACGTTTTACAGAAGCGTGGTTAGGTCAATTGGCAAACTTCATCATTTTGCAAGTATTAGTCGTGTTGCTTGGTAACGTGTATGTAAGTCTTGCAATGGACATACTTTCAGGTGACCTTACAGATATCATGTTTTCTGTACTTCAATTTTTGGTTATTGGCATTGGTGGAATTTATCTTTTTATCCATTTACCCGGAATTGCCTCTGCTTTAGCTTCTGGAGGAGCAGCTCTTGCAGGATCAACACATTTAGCTCACCATTCTAGTAGAGCAGCTGGACGTGGTGCTCTTGCAGCCGCTCGTTCTGGTGTTAGCGGTCTAAGAGGTTTGGCATCAAAATTTAGAGGAGGTAATACTACAAATGCGGGGAGTTAAAAAAATTTGGATAATCTTGCCATTTCTCTTTCTTAGTGGCTGTATGTCTTCATCAAACACGCTGAAATCACTCCCAAAGTGTGATGGATATTCTAAACGTCCACTCAACAGATCAATGTGGAATTGGGAAGGGAAGAAGCCCACTCCAAGACCTATTATTATAAGTGGCAATACACAATCATCTGTGAAAGAGAGCAAACTTGAAACGCTTTTGGCACAAAAATTAACGGACGAAGAAATGAAGTCTTACAAAAATTGCGGGCAAAAAGCATGAAAGAAAACGCCGTAGAACAATATATTGCTGAAGCACGCTCGTTCGATCAAGATCGCATGCTCGCCTCACGCCGCACCACCCGCATCTCGCTTGCAATCGCCGGTATCGCGGTTGCTGTTGCAATAATGTCTTCTCTCGCGGTCATCACCCTCACGCCCCTTAAAACCGTAGAACCTTTTGTCATCCGCGTTGATAATTCAACCGGCATCACTGAAGTCGTAGAAGCCTTAAAAGAAGG
>NZ_JBHILT010000070.1:0-2602 GCF_042193405.1 Bartonella sp. TT110JLCBS | reverse complement strand
TAAGCGCCCCTTTGCTCTAACGTCATTCCATCTGTACCACTTATCCAGTCATACAAATGGAATCTTATCCATGGCATTGCATTAGACATGCGCGCCCCCTTCTTTTATTAAATATAAATGAGTGATCATAATCCCCCCCTTAAGGCTCTACGTATTTATATGTGTGTTATGACAGAGCGTGTTGTGATTGCCTGTCTTGAAAAAATGTTTATGAAAAAGTATCCTCCCAACGATTCTAAAAAAGTGGGGAGGGGAAAGATGCAAGAATGGATAAAGATATTTCTTACAGGTTTCCTGTCATTTATCGGATCACTTTCAGTAGCGCTTATTTTAAGAAATAAAGACCGTAAAGAAGCCGCAAAAAAACGAGCACAAGATAAGAAATGGGTAATCAAGAAATTTGCAGAAAGCGAAAAACAAACTGCAGCTCTTGAAGAGCAAGCAAAATCAACAAAAGATATTGCAAAATGGTCAGAAGAACATATTAAAATTTTGTTAGATAACAAAAGAGTACAGGATTTAGGACCGCCACTTTCCATATATGCAACTGGACCGCATCTTCCAACAAAGGACAAGTGGACGCTTCTTTTCTTAAAGGTAGAAAATAATGCACAAACTGTCGTCCATATTTTAAATATAAAGCTAAAAGATAGTTCTCGCTTTATTCTTGGATATGGCATCATATACAAACCTGAAACAAGATGGCAGCAAATGCAATCACCATATGTTAATCCTGATGCTAAGCCAACGTCACACAAATCACGCGGCTTCTGTGATAAAGCGAAGAATTTTCGAACGGGACCAGAAATCGATGTTAATATTTCTGTAGCTCCCTCAGAAGGCAAACCTTCAAAAATCCTTATTTTTGTAGCAGCACGTGAAGAAGATATAAAAGACCAAGTTACTTTAATCATTACCCATACATCCCCACTGCAACCAGAAACAAAAATGACTGTAACAACACAAACCAGCCTCATAGACTTTAAAAAAGTGGATTAACTCAATTCAGACGCACACTACACGCATCATTTATTAATTTGATTTCTTCTTCTCTTTTTTTGATGAGGTCATCCCTTAAGAAGCCAAGATTACTTTCGACTAAAGCTGTAAACAAAAGTAGCTCATTTAGGCGATGAAAAGATGACAAATCTTGAGAAAAATAATTATCAAACCAAGTTGTAAAAGCTTGCGTAAAGGCAGATGAAAACCATTGATTAAAATCATCGTATGGCAATAACGGAAAATAATTTCTATCATCACGCGCAAAAATATTTTGCAGTATATAGATAAGATAACCTGTTGATGAGGGATCTATGCAACTTTCACATGTCTGATTAGGCGAGCGAACACCATAATATATGTCTTCACGTCCAATCTTATTAACAAGATTAATCAACTTGACTTTACTTATAGTGATATGCGGGACATCTATCATCTCTGATCTTTCTTCTTTAAGAATGTGAATGGTGCTGTTGATGTTCATTACTATCTGTAGGAGCGGAAATAAAAGCAGAACTAGAGCTAGAACTATCTTTCAACTTTTGCAGCTTTAAATAACTATTTAAAGATAGTCCTTTGCCTTGTTCCCAACGACAAACAGAAGCTTGCTTAACACCTAAAATATCTGCTAATTCCTTTTGTGTTAGCGATAAACACTTTCGGATAGATTTAATCTTTAATTTTTCCTCTGTGTCCATTTGAGTTAAGCTCCTTAATTTTAACCATATACGCAATTGTATAGAGTTAATTAAAAAAAACAATAGATTTTTTTAATTTTAAAATCATAAGTAACTAATTATGACGAAAAATATCATTGCGACATTGCAAGTATTGCAATCTGAGTTTGGTCTTAATCAAAAAGATCTTGCCGATAGATTAAATGTAACCCAAGCGACCGTGTCAAGATGGTTAGGAAGTGAATCAGATCCCAGAGGTTCACACAGAGACTCAATTTTAGAACTTTATAAAAGCTTAAAAGGTTATAATCAAATTACTACAGTTGTTCCTGTTATGGGGTATGTAGGAGCAGGATTAGAGATTGATACCGATGTTGAGCAAATCCCAGAAGATGGGCTTGAAACAATCGAAATACCATTTGATTTGCCTTTTGAAACAATAGGATTCATGGTTCGTGGAGATTCCATGTATCCCGTATATAAAGATGGTGATTTAATCGTAGTTAAACATCTGCAAACAAAGCCAATGAGCGATTATTACGGTGATGAAGTTGTCGTTCTAACAGAAGATAATAGGCGTTTCATCAAACAAATTACTCGCTCTTCAGAGGGCATTGTACTCAAATCATGGAATGCGCTACCTATTAAAAATGCAAAAATAAAATGGGTTGGAGAAATAGTTGCAATATTACCGCGCAAATCCTATCGTCTACTTATGAAGTAATCCCAATAAAGTTTTTGATTCTATTGCTTGTGAAGATGGCATTTAAGTGAAAATGCAAAAAAAAATGAAATATATGCGATTTTTTGCTTGCTTATATTTATACATTTACGTATAAGTAATTATACAAACCACGCACAAACAATCGCCAAGAGGCGTTAGGGAGGAAAAATTATGGAAAATCCAATTCTTATAAATTCCAATG
>NZ_JBHILT010000069.1:0-2618 GCF_042193405.1 Bartonella sp. TT110JLCBS | reverse complement strand
TTTGAGTGCTTTGTAGGCTTGTTTTTTCTTTTCTCTTTTGTCTAATTCAATAAGAATATCTTTTGTTTCTTGCTGTTCTTTCTTCTTTAACCATTCTTGATTCCATTCCTCTTGAAAGGTATAGAGAGGAGTTAAAGCGGCTTGCATGGTAGGTGTTTTGAATGTTGAAGGTTGCCCCACAAGAGCACCCCAGAGATTAGGAACAATTTTCCAATTATTATCATGTTTTTTGGGAGCGATACGCACGCCATTTCCAATAACAGCAGCCAAGGCACAGAGAGCAGAGACAGCAATAAAATCCATAGGGGCTTGTTGACGCTCTGAAACGTCATAAACATAATCCATGAATGGCATGGGGAGTTGTAATGGGTCAAAAGGCTCGACGGGTAAAAGAGCCGCCGTGATAGGCTTTAATTCCCCCCAACCGTTTTGTTGCAATGCTTGCTTATAAGGAATGGCTTCTAAACAAGTCTTATCATTTAAAGAAACATTATCGTTATCATTGACGGGAGTATTTTTATTATTGTTTTGTAAATTACTATCTTTCATAGTTTCCCTCTTTTAAGAAAGTAATACGTTATTAAAATCAGTTCCTTTTGGAGCTTGCATCATAAAGACCTCAAAGCCTTGGCTATAAGCACGTGCAGCTAGGGTAAAACCTGCTTTACGACCCGCATCATCGCCGCCGTCCATTGCAATGGTGAGACGTCCTTTTGTATGGGGTAAATTCACACGCATCATGCCACTGGTTGAAAGAGACGCCCATAAATCAACGGGCTCTGATAACAACCCAGACAAAAGAGCCAGACCGGTTTCAATGCCCTCACAAATGACCAGATGTTTGGGATTGCCTTGACTTAAATGCACAGCACCACCTGTTACAGATCCCAACATGGCTTTTGCTGGTTTCTGATCTGTTTTGCAGCCATTGTCTTTTAAAAAGGTTCTATGAATGGCAAAGGAACCAGCACCCTTAACAAGAGCCACTAACGCGGGCAGTGTACCCCCAGAGGGGTGTGGACATTTGTCGTAAAAGCGTAAATCAGGAGGCAAATCACATGTAATACCCCGCATACGTAAATAGGTTTCTGCTAAAGTATTTTTGATTGGTTGGCTTTGTTGCCAAATTGCTTTTGCTCTCTCTGCTTTCTGTTTTGCTCGTTTGAGATCAGCACAAAACTGTTTTGAGAAAGAGAGCGTCTGATCATAAGCTTTATCAAAAAAGGCTTGTTTTCCAAGCAAGCCAATTCTAATGAGCGCTTGTATGATCTCTCTAAAAGAGCAGCCAGCATAACAATAGAGTAAAAGACGCCCATCATGTCCATTGGCAAGGGATAAGCTAGGCAGCCTATCATCATGAGCAGGGCAACGGGCTGTTCCATAACGCCCATGCCAAGTACCGCGCAAGGCACGTGTGATACCTTGCGCATTCTTAAAAGAACACATCATTTTAAATCCTATAACGTTGCGTCACAGGACGGATTGTGCTATCTCTAGGGTGATGAGTTTGAGAAAGCCTTGTCCGTCCTTACGTGACAAGGTTTTTTTATGCCGCGTCACTTTGACGTTGCTGTTTTGCTTGCTCGATGACATTGATAAGATCCGATTGTAACCAACGGGACAAAAAACCAAATTTTAAAGGTTTTGGGAGAGAGCCATTGGTTACATGACGGCGGAATGTTGAGACACTCATATGAAGCAATTTTGCACTTTCACGGTCTGTCAAAAGAATATCATTTTCTGTCATACTAAAATCCTTTCTATCAAAAAATGGTAACAAATCATAACTATTTATTAACCACATTTTGGTTCATTTAGAAAGATGTTTTATTTATAGAAAACAATATTTTATCATACAATTTCTGATGTGATAATTTATGAGTCTTATTGAGAAAGAATGAGAGACAAGAGAGAGAAAGTTATCAACAGATCATGGGGTTATTCACCCCATATCTTAAGATTGACCCGTGACATAAGCCGCCCATTTATCCATATAAACGCGGCGCTGTTCTAAATAGTCAGTACGACGATAGGCACGTTCTACTTTACCGCCGACCGTATGAGCTAAAATAGTTTCAGCGACCTCATAGGGGGCATCGGTTGTTTCAGCAAGCCAATTGCGTAAACTAGAGCGAAATCCATGGGGGCAGGCATCAATCTTATTCTCTCTCATATACTTTGCCATACAACTATCAGCAAGGGGACCGCGACCGGTAGCAGAAAAAAATAAATCATTGCGAGAGAACAAGCGCGCTTGTTTTAAGATTTCTAATACCTCTGATGATAAGGGCACACGAAATTCTGTTGTAGCATCACGCAAACCTTTCATATTTTCAGCAGGGATAGTCCAGATATCTCCATCAACTTGATCTTTATGAATATGACACAAAGGATTGGTACGAACCCCTGTCAGAATAAGCAAACGCAAAGCCAGTTGTGTTAAGGTTGATGCTTCGCAAAGTGTTTTATAAAAGGTAGGGACATCTCTCCAATCCATAGCTGGTAAATTTTGTGTTTTATGACGTTGTTTACCTAAGAGCACGCGTGCTTTTTCTGTTGCTTGTAAATCAACATTCAAACCCAAGGCAGCCGCATGTTTGAGACATATATTAAGACGA
>NZ_JBHILT010000068.1:0-2642 GCF_042193405.1 Bartonella sp. TT110JLCBS | reverse complement strand
TACACTCATCCCACTTGTTATGTGCAAATGAGTGGTTTTGATTGATTCAAGATAAACAGATTTGAAATGAGAGAATCTTACGTTATTCGGGATTCTAATTCAATATGAATAACGCTATATTATCATTATAAATCAATGTATTATCTAAGTTCTGATCAACATCATAAGTTTGCATTGGAGTGTAAGGACCATGTTTCTTTAGAGCCTTTGTTATCATCAGAGCAGCAAGGAACGCCGGTTTGTTACAGTTATTTTGATAGGAAATTACATCTTTATCCCACGCCGGATAAAGTCTATCAGATTCAACTCATTCTCTCTCCATTGCGTTTATCAGAGATAGAGAGTGTCGATGAGGAGCACCCATGGTTTGTGCACGCGTTTGATTTGATTAAGGCGCGTGCAAAATACGAACTTTACAAGAATATCTTGAAAGACCCCGATTGTGCAACGGCAGCTTACAATGACTTTAACGAACAGTTGCATGAATTGCGTGCAGAGACGTCTCAACGTCATAACGTGACCAGAATAATACCAACGGATTTCTAATATGGTTTATTTTCCAGTAGCCGATTACAGACCAGATGTTGCGGTTGTCAACGGCAGTTTTACGGATAGCCTTGTGAATGTTTTACCAGCAGATGGCGGTTACATACCCATGCCTAGTGCAATGGTTGTGTCTCATGCTTTGGAAGAAAAGCCCTTGGGGTGCCATAGCGTTTAGAAGTGGCAATGGTGTTAAGCTCATCGTAGGAGGAGCCAAAAAGCTTTACAGTTATGATAGTCAAACGAAGGGTTGGAAAGACATAAGTCAAAGTGGTGTGACCTATCAAGCAAATGAAGAGAATAAATGGTCGTTCGCTTTGTTTGGTCAAAGAATTATTGCAGTGAATAAAAATGATAAACCGCAAGTCTTTAATACCCATAGCTCTGAACGGTTTGAAGATTTAGGAGGCAATCCCCCGAAAGCAGGATTGGTAAAGGTTTGGGGACCTTTTGTTTGTTTGATGCAATTAACAGATCATCCCAATCGCATCCATTGGTCGGGTTTGAATGATGCAACTCATTGGACGGTAGGTGATAAAGATTGTTATTATCATAATTTTAATGATGGAGAATATGTTCAAGGGGCAACGGAATCGAGCAATCCCCTCGTTTTTTTGCGTTCTGCTATTTATGCTGGTTGTTTTACGCTAGGCTCTAAAGTCCCCTTTATTTTTCAAAAGCTTCAAGACAAGCGTGGATCCCGCAGTGCAGCCTCTATAGCGTGTCGTGGGAGTGATGCTTTTTTTGCAGGTGATGGTGGCTTTTATCAGATCAGTGCTGATGGTCAACTTTTGCCGATAGGCTTTGAGAAGGTTGATAGAACGGTTTTTAAAACCTTTGATAAGTTTGCTCTTGATGAGATGCAAGGGGTTATAGACCCCGTTGATAACCGGATTTACTGGTCCTTAAAAAAAGGCAATAACGAGCAAACGACCTTTGTCTATGATTGGGGCTTGCAGAAATGGTCGACGCTACAGGGAAAACCTTTCACGTTGTTTCCAGTATTTACGACAGGTTATACTTTAGAACAGTTAGATGAGATTTCGATCAATCTTGAGGCATTGCCCGCTTCTTTAGACAGCCCCCGTTGGCAAAGTGGCGCTCCAATGCTTGGTGCTTTTGATGATGCAAATAGACTTGTTATGTTTACGGGAGCACCGATGGAGGCAACGGTTGTTTCGCAAGAAATGGGAGCACCAGATGGAAGTTTTAACTTTATCACGAAAATGTTTGCAGAGGTGGATACGACGCAAGGACTTTTAAGCATAGGGGAACGTCGGCTTCGTAATGATCAGACGCCGATCACATGGCACAAGGAGAGGGTGTGTTCTTATCTTACAGGTGCTTATCATGGTCGTTCGCGCAATCGTTATCACCGCTTTAAATTGCGTATTCCTGAAGGTGTTCATTGGAACCATATTACGGGATTTAATGTGGATTTACGTCCTTTAGGCAGAGGGTAATGGCAAAAGTCTTTTTGACCACGTCTTGGGATATGGAGCGTATAGCACCATACCTTGAAGACATCATTGCGTCGTTTCGCGAGTATGTGGAACGTTTTAAACATGAAATTACGTTGCAAGAGCTCCTTGAAGCGATTTGCAGTGGTAAGAAACAGTTATGGCTTGTTTTGGATGATGAAGAGCGATTTTTAGCGGTCGTCACGACCCAGATACAACAGACAGTTTTAGGAAAGAAGCGCGCTCTGATTTGTGAATGTAGTGGCAAGGGTGTTCTTGATTTGGTTAACAATTTGCAAGTTGTAGAGGATTGGGCGCGTGAGAATGGGGCTTCTGAAATGGAGATTTTGGGTCGTTTGGGATGGAAACGTGCACTGAACAAACAAGGTTATGGCATAACGATGCTTTATTATAGGAAGGAATTGTGACATGGGGAGCAAGACACCAACAACGACAGAACAAAAGCAGGTACAAACAAGCGCCCCTCCTGCTTGGACAAGATATTGATTTATAATGATAATTCACTGTTTTGTATGTTGAATGAGAGTCCCGAATAACGTAGGATTCTCTCATTTCAAATCTGTTTATCTTGAATCAATCAAAACCACTCATTTGCACATAACAAGTGGGATGAGTGTA
>NZ_JBHILT010000067.1:0-2654 GCF_042193405.1 Bartonella sp. TT110JLCBS | reverse complement strand
GACGATAAACATCTCGCTTTACTGGTATCGGTCCTCCGGTCTTAACCCGAATATAATGACGTGTCATCAAAATACCTCTCAACGATTGGTCACGAATTGCACCACCACAACACACTCTCCAGCCGCGGTTGTTTTATCCCGTGTTGCATAAAGCGTAAGCTCTTGATCTTCTGGAACAAACTCTTTTTGGTTGGTTGATGTAAAATCTTGAGTGCTTTGGGTTTTGATGTCCTTTTCACTAAACTCATTACCACCATAGGTGCTACCTATCTTTAATTTCGCATCCGAAAACGCTGTCTTCACAAACGCTTTAATCGAAAGGATCATTGCACCACGCGGTAAAGTCCCGATTTTGCGCGTCAAATGCTTATCTTTATGCGAGATATTCAAGCGAAAAAAACTCACTTGTTGCGTAACCAAATTTCTCCCTTGTAGGGGCTGTGGTAATCCTTCTGCCATGTTTTATTTCCTTTCTTTGAAAATTAAGAAGGCTTTTCGCCTGTGCAAGTTGAAACAACAACGGTTCCGAAATCTTGCGCATTTTGTCCTCTTCCAGGCATTTGGAAACGTGTTTTCTTCATGCCTATGATTGTCTTAGCTGCAACACCATATACCCGTTGATAATCATCAAGCTCTTCAACCAATTTATAGCGCGTCTCTTGATTTTCTGCTCCAAAGGCAAGCATCGCACTCTGTGCACCCAGTAATACAGCACGGCGGACATTTTCTTCAACACTACCATCGGATTTAACACCATGGGTTACATGTTCGGATTCTCGTAAAATCACACCATTATACATGCCTAGTGAACCATCAAAAATCGGGTTCTTCGCGCGCGAACCTGAATAAACTGCCTTTTGTATATCAAGCCATTGACCAGTATCTGTATTGGTACGCAATTGCATAACTTGTATGGGATGAAGATACATCACGTAGACATTGGAACCACCAACCCGTACTGGTCTGATTTTGGGGTTAGCCAACTTTGCAACTTTAACAGCTTCATCTATGAGCTTAAGACTAAAACCGTGTTTTGCCAGCTCTTTTACGTCTTCATCTTTCGTTTTGGCTTCTGGTCGCACAATACGCTTACTGCTTGGTGCCAATGGTGCATTAAAACCATAATACAATTCATCAAGTTCAACTTCACGTCCTTCAAACTTTATTGTAGGCGCTGTATATCCGCAAACTTGAAGAAAAAACATCAAACTCAAACGGTCTGCAAACCAATCAACCAATGCCTTATGTGCTTCGTCGCGTAAACTAAACAAAATACGTTGTTGATCAATCGTACCTTTATTTTTTGTTGAAACAGCGTTATTAAGTTCATTGATATAAAGTTTATCATGAAGGAATTGGAGTGCCTCTTCATTGCCTTTAAGCGTTTCACCCTCGCTTACACCACGCCCCATAATCTGTGCTCGTAAGCTAAACGTAACACAATCTCCGCCTTCTTTCCTAAGTTCATTCTTGACTTGAATGATACTATTGGAGCCTTCTCCCATTAATGGTTCAATATCAAGCGCTTTAGACGCTTCATAATTTAATCTCTTTGACCAAGCTTGCACTGCTTGTGCATCATTAATAGGTATACGTGTTATTGCCATTGATTTCACCTTTCTTTGCTGTAAAAAAAAACCGGCTTTAAGCCGGTGAAAAACCCACATCAAAGCGGATTATATTATGCGCCTAGACTATACTCAGCCATCGCGCCCCATTAACTTATCAAAAATGATTTGATTTTTAGGATTGCTATACCATTCTCCAAATTCTTTATCAGACATATCACAAATGTTTTTTAAAGTGATTGGTCCAACACTCCCTCCTCCACCAGATGCCGTTAAGGTTCTCGCAGAATTCTGACGGCTTTGAAGCGCAGCAACTTGATTATTCGCTTGAACCCCTTGGTTCTGATAGCCAAGATTTTGCGCTATTCTATAAATCTCTTCTGCCGGATTGAGATCTCTTTGTGCACAAGTCGCTACAATTGTACGCAATTCATTCCTTATGATCTCAGAAATTGTGTTTGGATCTGCATACTCAGGATAAAGTGACGACCAAGAACTCAATTCCTTCGCACGCTTCTCATAAAGAAAATTTGCCGCATCACCAAAATCACTGGATTTATTTTGAAACGACTTAACAGAATTGTTGAAAAACTGACCAAGACGTATATCATGCTGCTGCTGTTCCTCAGCTTGTCTTAGCGCTTCTTTCTGTTCCCTAATATACGCATCTTGCTTTTGAATCTTATCTAGCATCCACGCCACTAAACGAACAGGGTCCTCACGTAGGTCTGGGGGTGCATTTTCACCTTCAACCATTGGCGTCTGGGATTGGGGTTCATAAAGCTTGACAAGCGCTTCACGAGCTTGTTTAGCTTGTTGCTCCATACGCTGCTGTTCTATGCTAGGAACAATCTCTGAAGGCTTTTCAACGGACTGCACAATCGGCTCTGGAGAGGTGATATCATCATTATCAATCGTTTCACCATCATAAGTGCCGGCATCAAAAGAGCTCTCATCATCAAAGACCGGTGCTCCAACTCTGTAATCTTCATTCATAGCTTCATTCATCGCTTCGTTCATTTCTGCATTCATTCTCTAACCTCTCTCAAATGCTTCTTCCTCTGTATGTTGCCGCTCTTTCACGCA
>NZ_JBHILT010000007.1:56018-99908 GCF_042193405.1 Bartonella sp. TT110JLCBS | reverse complement strand
TTAATAGGGGGACCAAAAATACGATGATTATTCAACCATTGATGAAAACGTGGAGAAGAACGCGTAAAACACCATGAGGCAACCAATAAAAAAGGCACAGTTGGCATAATAGGTAATACGATACCGATAATACCTAATATAACCATTGCCCACCCTGCTATATAATAGCAGATACGCAAAGGGTGCGATATCTTGAAATCTTTTTTCATTCTCTCGTACTATTTTCCTCTACGCAAAACCCTATACAAAAACATTGTATCTGTTTTTTTCTGTTTACATGTCTGAGTGCACAATTACGCTCTACTCCTTCATGCGTAAGCGTCTTTTCTGTTATAAGTTCCTTGAAAATACCGAATAGCTTACACAATATTATAATCATTTTAAATGATTTCAAGAAAAGAGGAGAGATTTTAGAAAAACAAAAAAATAAAAAGGCTGCAGAAAAAATCAATGCAGCCTCTTAATTAAGAATGCAGTCTTGGGGGGGGGGAGAAAATTTACTGCATTCACCTGCTAGATATTAGGAGGAAAAATAACCTAGCACCCCAGACTCTAATTAAAATAAAAGTGAGAAACAATATATAAAAATGCATGGCTGATATGCATGAAATTTAACACTTTCAAGTCTCTTGAACTGTGCTTCGACGAAAAAAAATCATCATGAAAATAGCCATAAAAATCAACGTCAAGATCAACACAATTGTGGAAGCAGAATCAGAGCCGATAAATAAGCTGAGATAAATCCCTAAAAAACCAGAAAAAGCTGCAACAAGTATCGCGATCATTAACATAAAAGAAAACCGCTTTGTGACAAGATAGGCAATTGCTCCTGGTGCTATCAGTAAAGAAATAACGAGCACGATACCTACAGCTTTCAAAGCTGCAACAATTGTAAGAGAAATCATCGTTAGAAGAGTATAGTGGAGTAGAGATATTGGTAACCCCATTGCACGTCCTTGAACTGTGTCAAAAATATACAGCATAAAGTCGCGCCATTTTGCTGCTAAAATAAAAGTGACAATAGCAGAAATAATCGCGGTCTGCGTTATATCAAGCCAGTTAACACCCAAGAGATTACCAAATAGAATATGATTCAAATCTAAGTTACTATAAATAGACGTGGCTAAAACAAGCCCCAAACCAAACATTGAAGAAAAGACCACACCCATCACTGTATCCTGTTTGATACGGCTATTGCTCCCTAAAAAACCTGTTAATAATGCACACACCATTCCTGCAACAAAAGCACCGCAAGTAATCAAAGTCATTGTAATATTCTCTGGACGCATATGCTGAAACCAAGCAAATGGCAAAGAAGTTAAAAATGCGATTACCCATGGTGTTGTCATATAACCAACAACAACACCAGGAAAAACTGCATGAGAAATAGCATCGCCTAACAGCGCCCATCCTTTCAAAATAAGAAAACAGGAAAGCATCGCCATGGGAATAGAAAGAATCATGACAATAAGCATACCCTTAAGCATAAAAGAAAACTGAAACGGAAGCAGTAATTGATCAATCATGATAATATTACACCCTTTTTTGCCGCATTTATGCGTAAGCGCGCAGCAATAAACCCATGTTTAGGAGCAAAAATAAAAGCCAAAACAAATAAAGATGCTTGAAAAAGCACTACAACCCCCCCTGTTTGTGCATTCAAAAAGTAACTTACATAAACACCCAAGACACTTGTGAATGTTCCAATTACAACTGCAATAATCAAGACATTTACGAAACGATCACTTAAAAGATAGGCTGTTGCTCCAGGCGTTACGACAAGACAAATGACTAAGAACGCTCCAACGGTTTGCATCGCAGCAACGGTACAAGCGGCAAGCAATGTGAAAAAGAGAATCTTTAAAAATTTTACGTTTAATCCAATGGCATGCGCATGCGTTTCATCAAATAACGAAACAAGAAGATCTTTCCATTTCAAAAGCAATATAAGCAATGAAACAAAGCCGATAAAAGCCAATTGTAGAATATCTGTTGAACTAACTGCTAAAATATTTCCCAAAACAATCGTATCAATATTAACAGCCATTGGTTTTAATGATTTGAGAAACAACCCAAAGGCAAAAAAGGAAGAAAAAATGAGCCCAATAATGGTATCTTCTTTAAGCTTTGTCCGGTGGTTAAAAAAGAGCATTGCTGCTGCTGCAAGACCACCAGAAAAAAAAGCGCCGAGTGAAAAAGGTAACCCTAAAAGGTAAGCTCCTGCTACACCAGGAACAATCGAATGGGAAAGTGCATCACCAATCAATGACCAACCTTTTAACATCAAAAAAGCCGAAAGAAAGGCACAAACACACCCAACTAACCCAGAAACCCACATTGCATTCACCATATATTGATAGCTCAGTGGCTCAAGCAACCAAGAAGTCATGCAACGTGCTCCACTCTTTCAATATCTTCACAAACTGCAGACTGCTTTCTTCCCATGAAAACATCATTTTTTTTTGTGCTTTGAAGATCAAAAATATGGTGGTGCAAAGACCCTCCAAAAGTTTTCTCCAGATTTTCCTTTGTAAAGATTTTTTCTGTTAACCCAGAAGCTAAAACAGTTCCTTTTATTAAAACTGTATGATCACAAAATTCGCGAACAGAACCCAAATTGTGAGTTGAAACCAAGATCACTGCTCCTTCTTTACGAAGATCTTGTAACAAAGCAATGATTTTATCTTCTGTTGTAACGTCAACCCCTGTAAATGGCTCATCTAATAAAATAGCTTTTGCTTTCTGCGCAAGAGCGCGCGCTAGGAAAACACGCTTTTTCTGTCCACCAGAAAGTTCTCCAATTTGGCGCTTGGCAAAAGCCAGCATATCAACGCGTTCTAAGGCAATACGAACGGCTTCATAATCTTGTGTACGGGCATAGCGAAAGAAATTCATATGACCGTACCGCCCCATCAATACAACATCTTCAACCAAGACAGGAAAATTCCAATCAACATCTTCACTTTGAGGAACATAAGCAATAAGATTTTTTTTCAAAGCCACATCAACGGGCAAATCAAACATGCGAATTTTTCCCTTTGAGGGGCGTACAAACCCCATAATCGCTTTAAATAACGTTGACTTACCGGATCCATTAACACCAACCAATGCCGTAATAGAACCCTTTGGACTTTCAAAATTCACTTCGCGTAAAGCTGTATGTCCATTACGATAAGTTACCGTTACCCCTTGGGCAAATATTCCACATTCCGTCATTGGCTTTTTACTCCCTCTACTAAAGCATTGCTAATACGCCCACTCGTGACACGTAATAAATCAATATAAGTGGGGACCTCACCATTTTTCTCACTTAAAGAATCAACATAAAGAACACCGCCGTATTTAGCCCCTGTTTCTCTGGCAACCTGCTTAGCAGGCGCAGGGGAAATAGTGCTTTCAGAAAAAACTGCATGAATATTGTATTTGCGAACCATATCAATAACATGCTTGACTTGCTGTGGTGTTCCTTGTTGGTCAGCATTGATGGGCCATAAATAAAGTTCTTTTAGATCAAAATCACGTGCCAAATAGCTAAAAGCCCCCTCACTGGTTACAAGCCAACGCTTATCTTGCGGTACGGCTTCTAATTCAGCCCTAATTGGATCAATCGTTGCACGAATTTTCTGTTTATAAACTTCAGCATTTTGTTTATAAATTTCAGCATGTTCAGGATCATATTTTACAAAAGCATCGCGAATATTATCAACGTAAATCAAAGCAGAGGTCGGTGACATCCACGCATGAGGATTGGGTTTACCACTAAAGGGGCCCTCACCAATTTTAATGGGGACAATACCTTTTGAAACAACAACACTTGGAACATCCTTGATATTTTGAAAAAACTTTTCAAACCAAAGCTCTAACTCTAAACCATTCCACAATACAAGGTTAGCTCCCTGAGCACGCATAAGATCGCGTGGGGTGGGTTGGTATTCATGAATTTCCGCACCTGGTTTTGTAATGGATTCAACATCAGCGGCATCACCTGCTACATTGCGTGCCATATCAGCAATGATAGTGAATGTCGTAACAGCTTTAAATTTACCAGCACACAAAGCAAAATTGGGTGTAAAAAAAATAACACTTCCAAAAACTATGGTGAAAAACGTTCTTACGTTCATTGATTCTCTCTTTCCTTTATATGCCTTCTTTTTATTGCAAATAATTTGCATTATCATTTAGCAATAGCAGTTATCTTTTACATTTGCAATGAAGGATTAAGAGAAAAAATAACTTTTCAAGATGTTTAAAAACAATTTTTTCATATTGAAAAAATTGATGATTTAAGCAGCTTGCTTTGGTAAGGAGGAGTCTTCAAAAAGCTCTATAGCTCTTGAATGCCAAACAAAAAGGGAGCACGCAAAAATGCTCCTACTTCATGTAAAATATCTCATAAAAAATGAGAATACTCAGTAGCGTAAATATGCACCTGTCATTTTGGTAACATTATCCACGATCTTTGAGGCAAGCTTTTCTAAATCTTCATCTGTTAGAGTCCGTTCTATGGGCTGAATAGTTACTTCAATTGCAACAGATTTTTTATCTTCACCAAAGCTTAAATCTTCAAAAATATCAAAAACCTGCACTGAATGAATAAGTTTTTTATCGGCTCCACTTGCCGCCCGAATAATAAGAGAAGAGGCAACAGTTTTATCCGCTATAAAGGCAAAATCACGTCGTACCATTTGAAAAGGTGAGAGTTTCAAAGGAGGACGGCTTTTGGTCGTTTTTTTCTTTGGTTCTGGAATTCGATCTAGAAAAATTTCAAAGCCGCATAAAGGGCCACTGACATCTAACGTTTCTAATGTAGCAGGATGAAGAACACCAAAAAAACCAAGAATAATCTTTGATCCAAGTTTTATGACACCTGAACGACCAGGATGATACCAATCCGGTGCTCCAACTTCAATTTGCACTTTCCCAATATCCATATCACATGCTTCTAAGACAGTTAAAGCATCTGCTTTAGCATCAAAAACATCAACTGCGGTTGCATTTCCATTCCAAAAACGCCCAGCCCCTTTAAATTGCTCTGTTCCGCGACGAATTCCGCTAACAACACGCTGTTGTTTATCAGGGGTATCGCCTTCATAAATGTTAGAAACTTCAAACAAAGCAAGATCAGAAAAACCACGATCAGCATTTCTCTGTGCTGCCATAATCAAACCAGGTAAAAGCGAAGGACGCATTACTGACATATCAGCAGCAATAGGATTAACTAATTTAAGCTCTTCTTGACCTCCTCCAAAAGCAAGAGCTTGATTTTCAGAAATAAAAGACCATGTTACCGCTTCTTTCATACCACGTTGCACTAGAGCCAAACGTGTAGCACGTGAACGAATTTGTGCGCATGTTAAAATTTGATCTTTTCTTTCTGCAAAGTTTTCCAAAGGAATAGGTTTAATTTTATCTAACCCATAAATTCTCATAACCTCTTCCACCAAATCGGCTTTACCCATAATATCAGGGCGCCATGATGGTACTTTTACCGTAACGACATCTCCTTTTCCTTCAACGAAAAATCCAAGTTTTGTTAAAATAGAGATGACTTTTTCAGGCTCTATTTCCAAATTTGTTAAACGTTTAATTTCAGCAAAAGGAAAAGCGATCTGTTTGATTTCTTGTTGCTGATAGCCAACGATCCTCTTTTTAGATACTTCACCACCACAAAGACGTAAGACCAATTCTGTTGCAATCTCAAGTCCTGTTTCTATAAAAGCCGGATCAACACCTCGTTCAAATCGATAACGTGCATCACTGATAAGACCTAATGTTCGCCCTGTTTGTGCAATGCTTTGCGCATCCCAAAGCGCCGATTCAATAATAACGCGATGTGTTTTTTCATTACAACTTGTTCTTTCACCGCCCATGATACCGGCAATCGAAACAACCCCCTCGTCATCTGCAATGACACAATTCTGAACGCCCAGATGATAGATTTTTCCGTTCAGTGCTTGAAGCTGCTCTCCCTCATGCGCGCAACGTACACACAAATTACCTTTAATTTTATCTGCATCAAAAACATGGAGTGGACGACCAAGGTCAAAACTGATGTAATTGGTCATGTCAACAAGCGCATTAATCGGTCTCAAACCAATTGCATTCAAACGTTGTTGCATCCACTGTGGTGATGCACCATTTTGAACATTGCGCACTTCACGCCAAGCAAAACCTAAACATAATGATGAATCTTGCGAAAAATCTAATGAAACATCGAGAGGCATTTCAAAAGCAGTATCAAATTTTGGTAAAGACAATTCTTTTAATTGTCCGATTCCTGTAGCGGCAAGATCACGTGCAATACCACGAACACCTGTGCAATCGGAACGATTAGGGGTCAAACCAATATCAATGACCGGATCATCTAAACCAGCATAAGCTGCAAATGAACCTCCAATAGGACTATCTTCTGGAAGTTCAATAATCCCATCATGCTCATTTGATAATTCAAGCTCTGCTTGTGAACACATCATCCCAAAACTTTCAACACCTCGGATTTTTCCTACAGATAATGTTACATCAAGTCCTGGAATATAAGTGCCTGGTAGTGCTAGAACACCAACAAGACCTGCTCGTGCATTTGGTGCTCCACAGACAACTTGAACAGGTGTAGCAGTTCCTGTATCCACTGATAAAATTTGAAGTTTATCTGCATCAGGATGCTTTATTGCTGTTAAAACTTTTGCAATCACAAAACCTTTTAAAAAAGACCGATCATCAACGTGATCAACCTCAAGACCGATAGCGGTTAATTTTTCACAAATTTCATTCAAAGATGCATTTGTTTCTAAGTGATCTTTTAACCACGACAATGTAAACTTCATTTTAAAACCTCACATGAAAGCGATGACTAAGATCACACATTTTTATTAGGAAAAAAAGCAGGCATATCAAAGCAACGAAAGCCATAATGGTCTAACCAACGCAGGTCAGCATCAAAAAAAGCCCGCAAATCAGGCATACCGTATTTCAACATGGCAATACGATCAATGCCCATGCCCCATGCAAAACCTTGATATTCATCTGGATCTAAACCAACATTTTTCAACACCTGGGGATGCACCATTCCGCATCCTAAAATTTCCAACCAATCCTGTCCTTCTCCGAACTTTACTTCTGAACCAGAACGATCACATTGAATATCTACCTCCATAGATGGTTCGGTAAAAGGGAAAAAGGAGGGACGAAAACGCATTTTTACAGAGGGAACTTCAAAAAATGCTTTACAAAAAGTTTCATGCAGCCACATCATATGAGCAATGGTGGAGGTTTTATCAATGACAAGACCCTCGACCTGATGGAACATGGGTGAATGTGTTGCATCCGAATCCATACGGTAAGTTTTTCCAGGAATAATGATCCGTATCGGTGCTTGTTGTTTTTCCAGTGTGCGAATTTGCACGGGTGATGTATGAGTCCGCAATAATTTTCGCTTCCCTGTATTATCAACATTAAAAAAGAAGGTATCATGCATTTCACGCGCTGGATGCCCTTCAGGAAAATTCAATGCCGTAAAATTATAATAGTCTGTTTCAATATCTGGTCCTTCTGCAAGAGAAAAACCCAACGTTGTATAAATGGCAATGATTTCCTCAATCACCTGTGAAATAGGATGAATACGCCCCCGTTCTATAGGAGAAGAACGAACAGGCAAGGTAACATCGACCGTTTCACGAGAAAGACGAGCATCCATTGCTTGTCTTTTCAGAAGATCACGCTTTTGCGCCCATAATTCTAAAATACGATTTTTTAATCCATTAAGAACTGGTCCAACTTTATGGCGTTCGCCAGCATCCATTTTTCCTAATTCTTTTAATTTTTCAGAGATACTACCTTTTTTACCCAATGCTGCAATACGCACTTCTTCAAGTGCTTGTTCATCACCTGCTGCCTCTAAGGCTAAACAAATTTCTTGTTCCAGACGCTCAATATCATTCATATTTTTGCCTATTTTTTAATAAAGAAAAACCCGTACTCGCAATAGCCAGCACGGGACCTCGAATAAATGAATGCTTTAAGAGAACACGACTGGCTTATTTGACAGCGCCTTCGAAAGCATTAGGTGTCGTATCTTTTAAATATTCTAAAGCTTTTTTTGCCGAAGCAACTAAAGCAGAAAATGCTTCTGCCTCATGGATTGCTATATCTGAAAGAACCTTACGATCAACCTCAATACCGGCTTTTGATAAGCCATCAATAAAACGTCCATAAGTCAAACCTTCTGCACGAACAGCTGCATTAATTCTCTGAATCCACAAAGCACGGAAAGTACGTTTCCTATTTTTGCGATCACGATAAGCGTATTGCTTTGAACGATCAACCGCTGCTTTAGCTGCACGAATGGTATTTTTACGACGACCGTAAAAACCTTCAGCCTGTTTAAGAACTTTTTTGTGCTTAGCGTGTGCTGTCACACCTCTTTTCACACGAGCCATATTATAATCTCCTCAAAATCAAAAGCGTAAGGTTTAAATACCATTCGGCAAATAATGCTGAATGACTTTTTTAGCATCTTTTTCACACAAAACCATTGTTCCACGTGCATCGCGAATAAATTTATTCGAACGCTTAATCATGCCATGGCGCTTACCAGCAGCTGCTACTTTAATTTTGCCTGACGCAGTGATTTTAAACCGCTTTTTAGCGGATGATTTGGTCTTCATCTTGGGCATTTTGCTACTCCATACATTAATTGATTCAATCAAACATTTTATTCACTCAAGCGGACCAACGCTTGAACAAGCATTTAAACAGCCACGGCATGCCCTGCCGGGCGGTTTCAGAAATGTTTTCATAAGCTAGTATACACAAAATAGCAAGACCGTATTACAAAAAAATGGGCGCTCCATTGCCTTGAAGCTCAACCAAAGGTGCCGGAATAGCATTTGTTTTGCTGGCTGCTTTACATAAATCGGCAATAATGCATTGCGTACATTGTGGTTTACGGGCTTGACAAATATAGCGACCATGTAAAATCAGCCAATGATGCGCATGGCGAATATAATGAACCGGTATAATCTTTAATAATTTTTTCTCAACAATTTCTGGCGTTTTTCCAGGCGCCAAACCAAGACGATTGCTTAAACGAAAAATATGTGTATCTACTGCCAATGTAGGCTGACCAAAAGCAACATTCAAGACCACATTAGCCGTTTTGCGCCCCACTCCAGGAAGGGCCATGAGTGCTTCACGCGTATCGGGTACTTGACCGCCATATTGATTAATTAAACAGTTGCAAAGCGCATAAACATTACGTGCTTTTGCTCGCCAAAGACCAATTGAACGGATATGATTTGCTATTTCTTCTTCCCCTAATGCAACCATTTTTTCTGGTTGATCAGCAAGGCGAAATAATTCTTTTGTCGCTTTATTAACGCTTACATCTGTTGCTTGAGCCGAAAGTACAACGGCAACCAAAAGCGTAAAAATATTTGTATAGATAAGATCACTCTTAGGCGTAGGGCGTTGCACAGAAAAACGGCGAAATATTTCTGCAATTTCATCTTTGTTATATAATGTACCAGATAAATTTCGCGCTTTTGATAATTTTATGGTACGTTGAGTCATTGAACTCTCTTAATCTTCTCTCTTGAAGTTATCATTTACGCTCGCCATATGAGAGGAATGCAGCGAACATTTTATATAGAGTTTGGTCAAGTAACGCCGCTTTTCAAAGAGGATACTCATGAATGACACATGTGACGCCTTTCTCCAATCCCTTTCTTTTAGGGTTTGAAACCGTAGAAAAAATATTGCAACGTATCGGTAAAGCTGATGAGGCTTACCCAGCCTATAATATTGAACGTTTGCATAAAAATGATGATGCAAATCATATCCGGATAACTTTGGCTGTTGCTGGATTTAAGATTAATCATCTTAATATTTTGCTCGATGATAATCAATTGGTTATTCATGGTAAACAAACAGACAACCAAAATCATCAATATTTATATCGCGGTATAGCTGCGCGACAATTCCAGCGAACCTTTGTTCTCGCGGAAGGGATGCATGTTACAAATGCCGAGTTGAAAAATGGTCTTTTATCAATTAATCTGTATCAACCAAAATTAAAAAAAGAAATAAAACAGATTCCAATTAAAGTCAGTAGTGGTGAGTCATAAAAGTTAAGGCGTAAAGGAATAGTGAAATGGGAGAACATAAACAAAACTTATCGTTTCAGAACACAGCCTACTCTGATGCGGGACAGATTGCCTATTTAAAAAAAGTTTGTACTGATGATTTGGCTAAAAACTTTCCAGATCTTCCACCAATGACTCCAGGCATTACCATATGGGCTCTCTTTGGTGAAACAGGTTATCCTATTATTTTATCCGATGAACGCTCTATCGCTCTTGCTGGAGCCAATGAGCATGAACTACAAATTGTAACTTTGCACTAGATGCCCTTACGAGAAAAACGGACTCCTTTATAAATTCTATCCGTTGTTCTCATAAAGGGTATAATATGAGTTATAGTTATAATGAGATATGATTTATATTCATAATTAAGCTTTTACAATGGGAGATAGTCCCGAATATCGTAAAATTCTCTCATTTTAAATCCTCTTATATTAAAACAGTTAAAATCACTTGTTTGTAATGTCATAAGCAAGGAGAGTCATGTGGATAAAAACACTTGAAGAAAGGAATAAAAATGCTTTTTGTGAATTGTCTTAATTGTCAATGACTTTGTAATATTGGGGATGGGTAAAATGCATGATGGTGTCTGTTTGCTTCTTCATAAGTGATGAAGATGCTGCCTTTAAATTTATATGATTCACAGGGTTTGTTATACTATTCATGGACGCTGTTGTGAAATGGATCCGAGCGCACTGAAAAATGTTTCTTTAAAATGAATGCGTGAATTAGTAATACAAGTATATTTGTTTGGGGCGTTCTGTTCTTCCTGAAGGGACTAACTCCATTGAAGAGTGTGAAAAACAAAAACATGAGACAATGCCTCATCATTATTTAAAAGATATTTCTATGAATGCGTTTGAAAGGTGTAAAGCTAAATTGTCAGGAGATGATAGGTTTTTACCATTACGCCTTTATGTTCTTTCCAAATTACACTGTCTTCTTGTTCCAGAAATTACGCAAACAGATAGATGTAATATACCCACAAAATCTGGTATATAAAAATCTGGAACAGTTCGTGCCACACTGAAGCATTTTTGATATTTGTCTCAAACGTGGACTTGCACAGGGATTAGATGTTGATTAACAGGTAAGAAAAAAACAAAGGCTTTATGAAAAAGTTTATGCAGAGCTTTTAATTTTGTGCTTCAAATGCCTCAGTACGAGGTATTTTGCTCTTTTGAATATTAAAGCTCTTGTTTTTATAATGAAGTTACAGCACAACAAGCAAAATGGAATTATTTAAGGGGAAAAAAATAATGCCTTCTTACCGTTCAAGAATATCGACCCACGGGCGTAATATGGCAGGAGCCCGCGGACTTTGGCGTGCAACAGGGATGAAAGATACTGATTTTGGTAAACCCATTATTGCGATTGCGAATTCTTTTACACAATTTGTACCAGGGCATGTCCATTTAAAAGATCTTGGGCAATTAGTCGCACAACAGATAGCTGTTGCCGGTGGTGTTGCGAAAGAATTTAATACCATTGCTGTAGATGATGGAATTGCGATGGGGCACGATGGAATGCTCTATTCTTTGCCCTCACGTGAAATCATTGCTGATTCCGTAGAGTATATGGTTAATGCACATTGTGCGGATGCACTTGTCTGTATTTCTAATTGTGACAAAATTACGCCTGGTATGTTAATGGCTGCTTTACGGTTGAATATTCCGACAATCTTTGTTTCTGGCGGTCCTATGGAAGCAGGTAAGATTAAATGGAAGGATCAAGATCTAACGGTTGATTTGGTCGATGCCATGGTCGCAGCAGCTTCAGAACAAAATTCAGAAGAAGAAGTTGCTGAAATGGAGCGGGCTGCTTGTCCTACATGTGGTTCTTGTTCAGGAATGTTTACGGCCAATTCCATGAATTGCTTAACGGAAGCATTGGGGCTTTCTCTTCCTGGAAATGGATCAATGTTAGCAACACATGCAGATCGACGGATGCTTTTTGAAGAAGCTGGAAAACAGATTGTAGCATTGGTTAAACGTTATTATGAAAAAGATGATGAAACAGTTTTGCCGCGCTCTATTGCTTCACGCAAGGCTTTTGAAAATGCAATGACCGTTGATATTGCCATGGGGGGATCAACCAATACAGTACTGCATCTTTTAGCCGCGGCGCAAGAAGGTGAGGTGGATTTTACCATGACGGATATTGATCATCTTTCACGTCGTGTTCCTGTTTTATGTAAGGTTGCTCCTGCTGTTGCGAATGTACATATGGAAGATGTTCATCGCGCTGGTGGTATTATGGGGCTTTTAGGCGAACTGGATGCGGCGGGACTCATTGATACATCAACTTATACGGTTCATGCAAAAACAATGAAAGAAGCTCTTTACCGCTGGGATGTAAAGCAAACTAATGAGCCAACAGTTCGTGCATTTTATCGTGCTGCTCCTGGCGGTATTCCAACACAGACAGCTTTTAGCCAATCTTGTCGCTATGAGACCCTTGATCTTGATCGTGAAAAAGGTGTGATTCGCGATAGAGAACATGCATATTCACAAGATGGAGGATTGGCAGTTCTTTATGGAAATCTTGCAAAAGATGGCTGTATTGTAAAAACAGCAGGCGTTGATCAATCAATTTTAACTTTTAAAGGTCCGGCAAGAATTTTTGAAAGCCAAGATTCAGCTGTTTCAGCTATATTAACTGATAAGATTAAAACAGGTGAAATTGTTTTAATCCGTTATGAAGGTCCACGTGGTGGACCTGGAATGCAAGAAATGCTTTATCCAACGAGTTATCTCAAATCTAAAGGATTAGGCAAGGTTTGTGCACTTGTTACGGATGGACGTTTTTCAGGAGGAAGTTCAGGGCTTTCGATAGGACATATTTCTCCAGAAGCTGCGGAAGGAGGAGAAATTGCGTTAGTGGAAGAAGGGGATATCATAGAAATTGATATTCCAAATCGTAGAATTCATATGTTGGTGGATGACGTTGAGATGAAGCAGCGCCGTGCTAAGATGGAAGCAAAAGGAAAAGGCGCTTGGCAACCGATTGAGAAGCGTCAGCGTAAAGTTTCAAAGGCTCTCAAAGCTTATGCAGCGATGACTACATCTGCTTCAAAAGGTGCAGTACGTAATATTTGATGAGTTGAATAGAGACAGTACTCTGATTTTTTGCATCTTTTGCACGATATTCTGAGCTAATTATTTTATGAGTTTATGAACTTATCAGAATATTTCGAGTCATGGATGAGTATGATTAAAAAGCTATCAATACAACTAAAAGCAGCTGCGGATTGCTTATTTTAGCAGCTATGTAAGATAGATACAGTATCATTACTTTTCATATCATATTCCAATCTTATACGAAATTACAATTTCCTGTTCTCATATTTATGGAAGATATTTATTGTACTGGTAGCATTATCTTGTTGTACCGTAAAACACTGTCATTTAGGACTGTGATATACGGCATCTTCCTTAAATATTAAGTGTGTTTTTAGTGTGTGGTGAATATTCTTAGACTTGTTTGTAAAGCTTTGAGTTTAAGAGAAGCACATGATTAGGAAGTCAAGGAAAATCCGTTAGAAGCTGGACTATTTGCAGACTTGATTCGAATGAAAATTCTTATCCATTAAGGTGTGGGAAGGAGTTGAAGGATGTTTATGAAAATAAAGTACAGCTGTGATATATCTAATTATATGTTTCATATGAAAACAGTAAAAGAGCTCTTTATAATTTAAAATTTGAAGAAAATGCGAGATCCATTATTCATGAATTTATTATGCAAAGGGTGGTATTCCAACACTGACAGTTTTAAACTAAAAATATTGCTATGATAACAATAATATTGATCGTGAAAAAGCATAATTCATTAAATATGGCGTATTTGCAAGGTGGAGGAGATTTCATGACAATCTTTACAAAAAAAGACAATCTTGTAAAAATAGTCGATGTTGAGCAATTTTTGTATAAGAGCCAATATTAATCTAAGGCAATATGAAATATAATGCATAGGGTTTTGCCTATAGGCAATTACACTTATCAAAATAGATTATGTAGAAAAGCAATGGGAATACGGTAAATAACTGTTTGTGCTGTGGCATAGCAAAAAAGGTTACGTTATCTCCTATTAAGAGAGCTTTTTAATAAAAAATAGCATTTGTTTTCTATAGGGGGGTACTCTTTTCAAGCTGTTTGAGGTGGTAAATTGCTTCTAAAGCTTGTTTAGGAGAGAGTTCATCGGGATGGATATTTTTTAAAGCTTCGTGAAGTACACAATGTTTGTTTTTTGCTTCATTGACGGGAGATGTTGCTTTAAGAGAAAAGAGTGGTAAATCATCAATGAGTTTATGTCCTTTTCCAGCCATTTCGCCTTGTTCTAATTGATGGAGTACATCTGTTGCTCGTGTAATAACGGCTGGGGGAAGTCCAGCAAGCTTTGCCACTTGTACACCATAGGAACGGTCAGCCGCTCCTGGTGTGATTTCATGAAGAAAAACTACATCACCATCCCAGTTTTTGACTTTCATGGTTACATTATGCAGTCTGTCAAGTTTTTCGGTAAGTGCAGTCATTTCATGAAAATGGGTAGCAAGAATAGCACGACAATGGTTAACTTCATGGAGATATTCAACAGCAGCCCAAGCAATAGAAAGTCCATCAAAGGTTGATGTTCCACGTCCTATTTCATCAAGAATAACAAGGGAATGGTGGCTAGCATGATTGAGAATCGTTGCTGTTTCAACCATTTCCATCATAAAGGTTGAGCGCCCCCTTGCAAGATCATCGGAAGCCCCAACGCGACTAAATAGGCGATCAACGACACCAATATGTGCTGAAGTTGCTGGAACGAAGGATCCCATTTGCGCCATAATAGCAATAAGAGCATTTTGCCGCAAAAAAGTTGATTTCCCTCCCATATTAGGCCCTGTCAAAAGCCAGATTGCTGCATATTGCTGATTTTCTTTCACAGAGAGATCACAATTATTGGCAATAAAAGGTTCTGCGGCTTGTTTACGGAGTGCTTGCTCGACGACAGGATGGCGTCCTGCTGTAATATGAAAGGTCAGTGAATGATCAATTTTAGGGCGGCAATATCCTTGTTCTTCAGCAAGATGCGCTAGAGCGACAGAGACATCTAAAATGGCAAGTGCTTCAGAGGCTTTACGAATAAAATCAACTTGTTCGGTAATTTCTTGAACAAGAATATCAAAGATCTCTAATTCAAGTGTCAATGCGTGGTTGGCAGCATGGGCAATGCGGCTTTCAAGGTCAGCAAGCTCTGTTGTCGTAAAACGCATAGCGTTTGCCATTGTTTGCCGATGAATAAAACGTGCTTTAGCTTGTGGATTATTTGTAAGGGAAGATGCTTGTGTGCTGGTTACTTCAATGAAATAACCTAGAATATTATTATGCTTTATTTTAAGCGTCTTAATATCTGTTTCTTGGGCATATTGCGCTTGAAGTTCAGCAATGATACGGCGAGATTCATCACGTAAAGCCCGCATTTCATCGAGCTCTTTATGGTAATTGGAACGAATAAATCCTCCATCACGTTTAAGGAGTGGGAGATCATCAGCTAATGCTTGTTCTAAATGAAAGTATAAAGCAGTGGGTAAGTTTGAAAATACCTGTTGTACACCACTTATTTCTTGAGGCAGAAGCTCATTATCAAGAAGTTGATGCAATTCGCGAATAATTTCAAAACCGCGCTGGATTGTCGCCATATCACGGGGGCCTCCTCGTCCAAGAGCCAAACGTGAAACGGCGCGAGGCATATCTGGTCCCCCCTTTAAAATAAGCTTTATCGCTTCTGCAAGAGAAGGATTACGTAGAAAAAAATCGATAGAATCCAAACGCGTATCAATCGCTGAAGGAGTGGTGAGGGGAGCAATAAGGCGATCAATAAGAAGGCGTGATCCTCCTCCTGTTACAGTGCGATCAATAGCTTTTAATAAACTTCCATCCCGTTGACCTGATGTCGTACGAATAAGTTCAAGGCTTAGTCTGGTTGCAGCATCAATAAAAAGAGTCGCACTTTCATTTTGGCGCTCAGGTTGCATGAGAGGAGGACGATGTGTGATTTGTGTTTTTTCGATATAACGAATAGCCGCTACAATTGCAGAGAGTTCACAGCGTGAATAATCGGCAATCCCCTCAAGAGTTGAGAGCTTAAAATAATTGCAAATATCGCGTTCAGCGGTGAGTGCATCAAAGAGACAAGCAGGTTGAGGTGAAACAATACGGTCAAGAACATTAAAAAGCGATTTGTGAGATTTATCATGGAAAAAGGAATCAGCAACAATGATTTCTTTTGGATCCACACGCATAATATCTGCCAAAAGTTTTTCTTGGCGGCTTTCTGTTACACGAAATATGCCTGTTGAGATATCAATCCAAGAAAGAGCAAACTCCTCTCCATCACTGGTTTTTATACGGGAAAGTGTCATCAAATAATTTGCGCGTGTTGGATCAAGGAGTTTTTCTTCTGTTATTGTTCCAGGTGTTACAAGACGAACAACATCACGCCGAACAACAGATTTTGAGCCACGTTTTTTCGCTTCAGCAGGATCTTCTGTTTGTTCACAAACAGCAACGCGATAACCACAAGCAATGAGTTTTTGCAAATAATCATCTGCCGCATGAACGGGAACACCACACATAGGAATATCTTGTCCTAAATGTTTTCCACGTGCTGTGAGTGTGATTCCTAAAGCTTGAGCAGCTTCAATTGCATCATTAAAAAATAATTCATAGAAATCACCCATTCGGTAAAAGAGAAGGGAATCATGATTGACGGCTTTAATTTCTATATACTGCTCCATCATAGGAGTAAGACGTTCTTGAGGGAGAGCAGATGAGGAGCCAGACTGTGGAATTAAATTATTTTTATAGTTGTTTTTTTTATCCATTTGTACGTAGCCTGTTCCCTTTAAGTAAAAATTTTACTCTTTTATTTATTTATCTCTAAATTGAAACGCATCATTAGATTTGCTAAGGCAAGAATAGCGATTTTTGATATATGAATCAAATTTTAAAAATTGGATGATTATACGCATTATCAATGCAAAATTGACACTGTTTTTGGAGAAGATAGAGTGAGATGAAAAAGAGCGAGCAGGATCAGAAAATATCTCAAACGGTTTACAGTGCGAGCGAAAGAGAAGCTCTAGATTTTCATAGTCGTGGTCGACCAGGAAAGCTTGAGATTGTTCCAACAAAGTCTATGGCAACACAGCATGATTTAGCACTTGCTTATTCACCAGGTGTTGCGGTTCCAGTTAAGGCAATTGCTCAAAATCCAGCGCTAGCTTATGATTATACAGCAAAAGGCAATCTTGTTGCTGTTATTTCAAATGGTACAGCTATTTTAGGGTTAGGCAATTTAGGTGCACTTGCCTCTAAGCCGGTCATGGAAGGCAAAGCAGTGTTGTTTAAGCGTTTTGCGGATATTGATTCCATTGATTTAGAAATTGATATAAACGATACGGAAAGTTTTATCAATTTAGTGCGTCATTTAGAACCTTCTTTTGGTGGAATCAATCTTGAAGACATTAAGGCGCCAGAGTGCTTTATGATTGAAAGCCGCCTACGCGAGGTGATGAATATTCCTGTTTTTCACGACGATCAACACGGTACAGCAATTATTGTAGCTGCTGGTGTTCTCAATGCTTTGACTTTAACAGGGCGCGATATGCAAAATACGCGGTTAGTCTGTAATGGTGCTGGTTCTGCAGGGATTGCTTGTATTGAACTGATTAAAGCGATGGGTTTTCGTTCCGAAAATATCATATTATGTGATACAAAGGGTGTGGTCTATAAAGGTCGCAAAGAGGGAATGAATCAGTGGAAATCTGCGCATGCTATTCAAACAGATAAACGTACGCTTATGGAAGCAATGGAAGGTGCAGATATATTTTTTGGGGTTTCTGCTAAAGGTGCTCTTACTCCTGAAATGGTAAAATCCATGGCCCCCCAGCCCATCATTTTTGCTATGGCTAATCCCGATCCAGAAATTACGCCGGAAGAGGTTATGCAAGTGCGTCATGATGCCATTGTTGCAACAGGACGTTCCGATTATCCAAATCAGATTAATAATGTTCTCTGTTTTCCTTATATATTTCGTGGTGCGCTTGATGTGCGTGCAAGAGTTATTAATGAAGACATGAAGATTGCTGCGGCAAAGGCTCTTGCTAATTTAGCGCATGAAGAAGTGCCTGACAGCGTTGCAGAAGCTTATCATGGAAAGCGATTAAAATTTGGTCCTAATTATATCATCCCTGTTCCTTTTGATCCGCGTTTATTTACGGTTGTTTCAATAGCGGTAGCAAAAGCAGCAATGGAAAGCGGTGTTGCGCAAAAGAACATAGATGATTTAGAGGCCTATGAGCGCGATTTGAATGCGAGACGTGATCCTACTTCCTCTATAATGCGTGAGGTTTATAACCATGTTCGTCAAGTGCCAAAACAAATTGTCTTTGCAGAAGGTGAAGAAGAGCAAGTTATGCGGGCAGCTGTTTCCTATGTTCATCAAAAATTAGGACAAGCGATTTTGGTTGGTCGTGAAGATCAAGTAAGAGAAGCGGCTGTTATCGCTGGAATTGATCTGGAGCGTGAAGGTATTTCTATTATGAATGCTAAGCTTTCTTGCCGTACAGATGCTTATGCGAATTATCTTTATAAAAAGATGCAGCGTCAAGGCTGGCTGTTGCGTGATTGTCATCATCGTATCAATAATGATCGCAATTATTTTGCTGCGTGTATGGTGGCACTAGGAGATGCTGATGCAATGGTTACAGGGGTGACATGCAATTATGAAACAGCGTTGATCGATATACGTCGTGCAATTGATGAAAAACCAAAAGAACGATTGATTGGTATTTCAATGGCTATTTGCCGTGGACGAACTGTGTTTATTACGGATACAGCTGTTTATGAAAATCCTAATGCTGAAGAACTTGCGGATATAGCTGAACAAGCAGCTTCTTTTGTGCGAGGATTTGGATATCAACCACGGGTAGCATTTTTAGCATTTTCTACATTTGGTTATATGAACGGGCAGATGACACAGCAAGTTCAGGATGCGATTAATATCTTGCATGAACGCAAAGTTGATTTTGAGTTTGATGGAGAAATGAGTGCTGATGTGGCACTCAATCCCAAATTGATGCAGCAATATCCATTTATGGGATTAACGGAGCCCGCTAACATTTTGGTTATGCCTGGATATCATGCGTCTTCCATTGCAAGCAAAATGTTACAAGAACTTGGTGAAGCAACCATCATTGGTCCTATTTTAATTGGATTGGAAAAATCTGTCCAAATTGTACCGTTTAGTGGAAGCGATACAGATGTTGTCAATATTGCAATGCTTGCGGCTTATCATGCCGCAAAAGTCGTCTAAAGGAAAAAAACCCCTAATATACCAATAATATATCAAGGGGCTTTTTGATAACAAAAGAATAAATTTTTTAAGAAGGCTGTATTTGATTGTCTTTTTGTTCTTCAGAAAGACGCTTTTGGAAGAGTGCTGCAAAATCAATAGGATCAATCCACAAAGGTGGAAAGCCACCATTTTGAGTAGCATCAGATATAATTTGGCGAGCAAATGGAAATAAAAGACGGGGACATTCAATAAAGACCAGAGGCATAACATGTTCTTGTGGAATGTTTTTAAGGTGAAAAACACCACCGTAAATCAGTTCTACATGAAATAAGGTTTCAGTTTCATCATTGGCTTTGACGGAGAGAGACAAAACGACATCATAATTATCATCACCAATTGGGTTAGCGTTGACGTTAATATTGATATCAATTTGTGGTGATTTTTCACGTGCACGCAATGAACGAGGAGCCCCTGGGTTTTCGAATGATAAATCTTTTAAATATTGAGTTAATACAGCAAAAACCGGCTCTCCACTACTGTTATTCATTTCACCTTCGGCCATACGACGAACCTCTCTCATTATAATATGTATATTTATTTTAGATCTAAAGACTAGATTGGTTATCACGCCTTGCAAAAGGTTGCAAGAAATGCGCTCTTTATCTTGAATATTTTTTTAGTTTGTTACAGATTTTTTAGGCATTTCAATGGTTATCATCATTTTTGCGCCATGGAGATTCTGTAGTATCATGAATTGTGTAATCTTCTGCTTTAAGATCAATTATTTTTTCAGAGTCATTTTTTCTTTTAGCATTGGGATTCATTTTGTTTTTTAATGATGCAAAGAAATGCCAAACAACAGAGCGAATAGGTTTAATAAGAAGTAATATTCCCAAGAGATCACTTACAAAGCCGGGAAGAATAAGTAAAATTGCACTAAACAGGATGAAAGCATCATTAATAATATTATTCTCTAATGTGCGTCCTTGAATAAGTTCATTTTGTATGTTTTTTAAAAGGCTAATCCCTTGAATTCGCAATAAAACAACCCCAACTATGGTTGTGAGAATAACCAAACTCAAAGTTGCCAAAATACCAATTTCTTGACCAACAAAGATAAAACCAGCAATCTCGATTAAAAGAATGCAAAGAAAGATAACAACAAAAAAACGAGGATTTATAGAATAAAGTTTTATCACATGAAAGTTTCCTTCTGGATGAGTAGGGGGAGAAATTCTTAAGAGCACTCCGTTTAAATCTATAAAAATATTTGAATGATAAGATTCCTTATTTTACATATTTATTGATAAATGGTATTGACTGCAATGTTTATTAGAGACTTAAGCTTTGGAGATTGATAGCGCCTATGGAATTTGACGTTATACTTGTCATAGCTCTTGTTGTTATGGTTGTTATTTTTGTGCAACTCCGTAATGTATTAGGGAAACGAATTGGGTTTGAAAAGCCACCCTTTGATCCTTATTCACGTCGTTCTAAAAAACAAGTTGAAGCAGAAACGGCTGATAATATTGTTTCGTTCCCTCATCAGAAAAATTCACAAAAAGACGACTTTAGTGAAATTGATAAAATTTCACCACAGGGAAGTATTTTGAATAAAAATTTGCGGGAATTGCATAGAATTGATCCTCATTTTTCTCCTCAATTTTTTATAAAAGGTGCACAAATTGCTTATGAAATGATTGTAACAGCTTTTGCCAAAGGTGATCGCAATCAACTTAAAAGCTTGCTTTGTCAGGATGTTTTTGAGAGTTTTTGTACGGCTATTGAGCAACGAGAAAAAAATAAAGAAAGAATAGAGTTCACTTTCGTTGGAATTAATAAGATCGAGTTTGTCGCGGCGGCAATACAAGAAAAGGATGAACTTTTAACGATACGTATCGTCAGTGAGATGATTTCTGTTACTTATAATGAACAGGGCGAGCGTATAGATGGTGATCCTGATGCTATTGTAGAAATTAAGGATATTTGGACTTTTGTTCGCAATAGCTTATCGTCAGATCCAAACTGGAAGCTTTTTGCTACAGAAGATGAAAATTAAAGTACTTTTGGTGTTTTTTCCATAAGCACTCAATGATTTATGAGAAATGAAAATGTCCTCAAATGAATGGAGACAAAAAAGAGGTTTATTGGCTTCACAAGATCGCCTTTTATGGGAGATGGTTTGTCGTACGACAACACCGCTTCATGGTAAGATATCCTCTTCTGTTTCAGAAAATATTGCAAATATTAATGATAAAAAACAGCGCGTAACTCAAAATCCTCCAGTGTCTCGTGAAAATCAACAACACTCCACAATGATTAAAAGAGAAAAGAAGGGTGTTACACAAGCGCATAAGATTCATTTCTTTGATCATGTTGCACATCATAAAATTTCTCAAGGTCGTTATCCTCTTGAGGCGCGTCTTGATCTCCATGGTTATATGCAGGAAGAAGCTTATTTTTTCTTAAAAAAATTTCTACAATTTTCTCAGCAGAGAGGATTGCGTTATGTCCTTGTGATTACAGGAAAAGGCCGATCAGTTGGGAGCGATGGAGCTTTATATAGATTTGTTCCGTATTGGTTATCAACACCAGCTTTTCGATATTATGTCCATGCGTTTGAGCAAGCAGCGCGTCAGCATGGCGGAGAAGGTGCGCTTTATGTTTGGTTGCGCCGTTTTGTGTCGGAAGCAGGAAATTGATGTTATTGTGGTCGTTCTAGGTTTAATATTTATTCATACTTATAATTTATTGTTTTCGTATATTTCGTAAGAGCCTTGAATACAATATTCTCTTCTTTATAATTTTTTATAAAAAATTATAAAGATATTATTTTATATTCTACGTATTACTTCACGCTTTTGTTTATCGCGTTCTTTAATGGGGACACATCCCTCACGCAAAACAGAACGACATTGTCATTGCATATATTCACAGGCTTGTTTTAAAGAAACATCTTTCAACACTCCCAATCCTATTTTGCGACGGCATTCGTGAAGGGTATAATGATAAATCCATGAAGCACGCCTATCTTTATGCTTAATAAAAGAGCAAGCTGGCATCATCATACACTTTTCCATACTCCCAATGTTGCGACAATTCTTTAAGCCCTTGGCACTTGAAAGCATTTATAAAGGCATGCTTTTCTTTAAGTGTTTTTACTCTACACGGCTCTCATCTTGTTTGTGATGTGCAAACGAAAAAATTTGATTAATTCAATATAAGAAGACTTAGAATGAGAGAGATATAGATGAACCTCATTCAGGTTGCAAAGCGATAAATTATTTTTATAAACCATAGCATGACTCTATTAAATACACGAAGAATAAAAACATGAGAAATTGAGAAACTGTCTTATTCAAAAGATATTGCTATGGATAGTGTTAACAGCAGTACAACTAAATTAAAGAGAATCGTGAAAATGAACAGAAATATAACTTTACAACACATAGCTGCGCAGTAGCACCAAAAGATACAGTTTCGTTGAATAGTTTATGAAGAAATATTAAAAGCCCCGTTTTCATAAATTTCTTTCTCATACTAATCCGATAGTCGGAAATTTAATAACGAAGCGCAGAAGGCGTAGAATATGAGATTCTACCGTGGGTATTATACTCTTATCCGACGTCTTTCAGATATTGGTTGAAATGCTAGCTTAGCATGAAAGGCACAATAGGGGCTATTTTCATCAGAATCGGCACCACAAAAATGAAAATCTGCTGATAATGGATCGCCAACCGGCCATCTACATGTATTTTCACTCAATTGTAGAAGATTAAGTTGACGTGATATAGGCACAACGACATTGGATTTTGTGGATATATCAACTTCTTTTACATCTTCCACTATAAATTCTGTCTTTAAAGCTGTTTCTTCAATACTTACAGATGATGTGTTTATTGGCGATACCGTGGATGTGTTGCGACGCACACGTGGAGATGATGGGCTGCTGCTTCCCACGGGAGTTTTTTGCACACGTGTGCTTCCTTGTGCTGTCTTACCACGTCCTGGTAACTTTAATCGATGTACTTTGCCGATGACTGCATTTCTGCTGACCCCCCCTAATTGAGCAGCAATTTGACTTGCACTTAACCCTTCACTCCAAAGCTTTTTAAGAAGCTCAACGCGTTCACATGTCCAACCCATACCAGTACTCCATTCCGATTACGTCACTAAGATGCTCTCCCCCGTTGCATCTTCAAATGTTTAAATAATGTTTTCATTACGCTGAATGAAAGAACTTTACACTCTAAGCGAGCATAAGAAAATCACCCAACCTGTGGACTTACAAATCAAAACACATCATCTTGCTTATTATATTGTAAATTACAATATGCACTCACTCTATGACAAGAGTCTTTAACTCTTGAAGAGTTTATTTAGAATGTTTTCCCCAACTTGCAAATCAATTATAGGCTAAACTTTTACTTTTGTTTAAGGCTTTTTCTCAAAATGCTTATTTGTAGAAGCTTTATTGACTTTTTTTCAATTGGTGTAATGATCTATTCCATAGGTCTAATCATTAATCGTAATGAAATGTTGAAAGCACCGTAACGAAATGTACCATGCTGTTTCATTTGTAGTATTGCTTTGTATATATTGAAAAGGTTAAAATATAAAGGAAATTATGATGGATGCTGTCTCTATACAACCACTTTATGAATGCTTCGCAAGACGAAATTTGCATTTTGAACAGGGGCATGGTGTATGGCTTATTTCCGATAAAGGAGACCATTATCTTGATTTCACATCTGGCATTGCTGTTAATGCATTAGGATATTCACATCCAAAATTGGTTGATACGCTCAAGATACAAGCTGAAAAACTTTGGCATGTTTCTAATATTTTTCAATCTCCTGAACAAGCATCTTTTGCCACGCGGCTTTGTGCAAATAGTTTTGCGGATAAGGTTTTTTTCTGCAATTCAGGCACTGAAGCATTGGAGTGCGCATTCAAAACGGCACGTCATTATTACTATGCTACTGGTCATTCAGCACGCATTGAAATAATTACTTTTGAAGGGGCATTTCATGGACGTACACTTGCAGCACTTGCTGCGACTGGGCATGAAAAGTATCTTGAAGGCTTTGGACCTAAAGCTGGTGGATTTATTCAAGTACCTTTTTGTGATGAAGTCGCTTTGCGTAACGCTATTAATAAAAATACCGCCGCTATTCTTATTGAACCTATTCAAGGAGAAGGAGGAATACGAACGGTTTCTCATGAATATTTAAGATTTTTGCGTAAAATATGCGATGATAATGGTCTGTTGTTGATTTTGGATGAAGTGCAAACGGGCATGGGACGAACAGGAAAGCTTTTTGCTTATGAATGGAGTGATGTCACGCCTGATATTCTTACCCTCGCAAAAGGACTAGGAGGTGGATTTCCATTGGGCGCTTGCCTTGCAACGGATAAAGTTGCAAAAAGTATGATACCTGGAACGCATGGATCAACCTTTGGAGGAAATTTGCTTGGAATGGCTGTAGGAAATAGTATTCTTGATATTTTATTAGAGCCAAGTTTTCTCATCCATGTTCAGCGCATGGGTGATAAGCTAAAAAGTGGGCTTTTGCACATTCTCAATATCTATCCTGATATTATCTGCGCAGTTCAGGGGATGGGGCTTATGTTGGGTATTCAATGTGTTGTGCCTTCAAATCTTGTCGTTAATGCTTTGGAAAATGAATATCTCTTAAGCGTTGCAGCCAACAACAATGTTGTGCGCTTATTGCCTCCTCTTATCATTAGGGAAGAAGAAATAGATGAAAGTTTGCATCGTATTGAAAAAGCAATTTCCTATCTTTCGCAAATAAATAAAGAAAGACAAATATCACACATATGACAAATGCTCTTCGTCATTTCACGGATTTATCCATTTTAACGCCAGCAATGGCACGTGCACTGATTGATTATGCAAAAATTCTTAAAGCATCTTTTAAGGCAGGAAAAGGTTCAAAACCTTTTATAGGTAAAACACTCGCGATGATTTTTGAAAAACCATCCACACGAACCCGTATTTCATTCGATATCAGTATGCGCCAGATGGGGGGAAATACGATCATGCTCACGGGTTCAGAGATGCAACTTGGTCATAGTGAAACCATAGCTGATACGGCGCGCGTTTTATCCCGTTTTGTGGATATTGTGATATTGCGAACAACGAAACACCAACGTATGCTCGAATTGGCACAATATGCACAAATTCCTGTCATTAATGCCCTTACAGATGATACACATCCTTGCCAAATTCTAGCAGATATCTTAACTTATGAGGAGCATCGGGGGCCAATTGCTGGCAAAATATTTGCGTGGATGGGGGATGGTAATAATGTGCTCCATTCCTTAATTGAAGCCGCAGCTCTTTTTGGTTTTCATTTGCGTATTGCTACTCCAAAGGGCAGTGAACCACAGGAAAAATTTATACATTGGGCACGTGAGCGGGGAGCACATCTTATGCTAACCCATGATCCCCAAAAAGCAGCTCAAGATGCTGATTGTATTATGACCGACACATGGGTCTCCATGGGACAAGAATTTCGTGCTCGCAGTCGTTCTATTTTTCAGCCTTATCAAGTCAATGAATCTCTCATGAAATTAGCAAAACCTGATGCTCTTTTTATGCATTGTCTTCCTGCTCATCGTGGTGAAGAAGTGGTTGATTCTGTGATTGATGGACCGCACTCTGTTGTTTTCGATGAGGCGGAAAATCGTCTTCATGCTCAAAAAGCAATTCTTTCTTGGTGTTTACAAGATGCGTTTTTCTCTACAAAATAGCCACCCTACAACAAATTATATAAAAAAGGCAAAGCTATGAGTAAACACGCTAAAGATGAAGCCTCTCTCAACAACACTTTCTTGCATGAAGATGATAATGTTATTCCCTTTCAAGTCGAAGAACTTGATATCCGTGGACGTACCGTACAACTTGGGGAAACTTTAAATTCTATTCTTAACAGACATCAATATCCTGAACCGGTTTCTTATCTTCTGGCAGAAGCTTTACTTTTAACGGTTCTGCTTGGAACTTCTCTAAAGCTTACGGGAAAATTTATTCTACAAACCCATTCCGATGGACCGGTTAATATGTTGGTGTGCGATTTTTCGCCTCCTTCCAGTTTACGTGGATACGCTCGTTTTGATAAAGAACAGCTGAAACAAGCAATAGACAGTGATCAAACCTCTTCAGAAACACTTTTAGGAAAAGGCACTTTAGCTTTTACGATTGATCAAGGTCCCCATATGCAACCCTATCAAGGGATAGTTGCATTAGATGGATCAAATTTACAAGAAGCTTCTCGCACTTATTTTGATCAATCAGAGCAAATTCCTACCGATATCCGTTTGGCTGTTGCTATATTAATTAATCGTGATCAACAAGGAAAACCGCAGAAAAGATGGCGCTCTGGAGGTATTTTGACCCAACTTTTGCCCCAAGCATCGTCTCATTACAAGCGAGAAGAAACAAAAAACCACACCCAATTGGATAACCAATGGCAAGAAGCCAAAATGCTCATGAAAACGATTGAAAGTGCAGAATTAACGGATCCTCAAGTTGGTAGTAAACAGTTATTGTTTCGTCTTTTTCATGAACAAGGTGTTAGAGTTTTTAATTCTTTTTCTCTTGTTGATCAATGTTCTTGTTCACGCGAAAAAATTAAAGGAATCCTAGAAGGCTTTCCTATTGATGAACGCAATAAAATGGTTCAAAATAAATATATTTCAGTTACATGTGAATTTTGCTCAAAAACGTATCGTTTTATAGCGCAAGAATTTTTGGAAGAAAAAACATAATCAAACATTTTTCATTAAGTAATGATGATTGCAATAAAAGCTTATTTTATTCACGTCATAAAAGTTTAAGCATAGCTAATATGAATCTCTAGAATATTTCTTTCTTTAGCTTTTTTCGATGTATGCCAATTATTTTCATATTTAGATGATTCATAAAAAGTATTTTTAGCCTTTTCTTAAACATTTTTTTAATTCAACATAAAGAAATTTAAAAAAATCTCATAGTATTCGATGTTTTCATTTAATAGATAAAAATGGTAAAAATTATTTAAAATCAATATGTCGATATTTTATTTGTCTTCTGTTACGATCGCTTGTTCAATTTTAGGGAGAATTTTTTTTTGATAAATTTGCCATGTTAAGGGACCAACATGTTTGGCAATAATAATACTCTCTTTATTCAAGAGAAAGGTTTCTGGTGGTCCATACACCCCCCAGTCAATAGCTGTATATCCTGAATCATCAAAGCCAATAAATTTAAAAGGATTACCAAAACTGTTTAAAAAGCGCAGGGCGTTTGCTTTGTTATCTTTATAATTAATGCCAATTAGATCAAAACGTTTATCTTGTGCAATTTTCATAAGAAGAGGATGCTCTTCGCGACAGGGTAAACACCAAGAACCCCAAAAATTGACCAATGTGACACGTCCTTTAAACTGTTTTGAATTGAGATAACTTTCCTTATCAAGGAGGGGAAGATAAGTATTGGGGGCAGGTTTTTCAGCCAATGCATTTGGGAGAAGAGAAGGATCTTGAGGGTATTTTTTACCCATAAAATTGAAAAAAAACACCATGAGCAGAAGAAAAAGCACAAATGGTCCAAAAAGAACAAACAAAACAGGCAAAGATATATTTTTTTTAAGTTTTAGAGAGATGTTTTTCATTCTATTTTTCTTTTTGTGACAGCTCTTTTTGGTTTAGCTGTTTGAGAATTTTTTTTTGGCATAGAGCTTTGTAAAGAATATATCCAATGAGACATAAGAGGGATATTGCAGAGAGCGTATAGCTTAAAACAACAATTTGCTCGTGTTTAAGAGTTCCAAGGAAAAAATCAATTTTCAAAGATAGATTTCCTAAAAGTCCGCTTTGGATGCCATTTAGGTCGAGCATGATGAAGAGTCCTGTTGTTGTGCACGACGGGATTTTTTCATCTGAAGTATTTGGATATAACGATGATTGATTTCATTTCGCATAGCCATCAAATAGAGCGTAATAAACATAAATATGAAACAAAAGAGCATTGTTATAAGGGGCCATAACATAGCATTGTCGATTGTTGGTCCTCCAGCGCGTAACAATGATGCTGGTTGATGCAATGTATTCCACCAATTAACGGAAAATTTAATAATAGGGATATTAACAAATCCAACAAGTGTAAGAATTGCAGTAGCGCGCGCGGCTTTTATTGGGTTATCGAAAGCTCGTCCAAGCAGGATAATGGAAAGATAGATAAAAAGCAGAATTAAAACTGATGTTAATCGTGCATCCCAGACCCACCATGTTCCCCATGTAGGTCGCCCCCAAAGTGCTCCTGTCATGAGAGCTAAGGCGGTAAAAATTGCCCCAATAGGCGCTCCACACTTAAGTGCCACATCAGCAAGATGATATTTCCAAATCAGATTTCCTAATGCCGCTGCACTCATCGTTACATAGCAGAATGTAGACAACCACGCAAAGGGAACATGAAGGTACATAATCTTAACAGTAATGCCTTGTTGATAGTCATCAGGGGAATGCATCACAAGAATAAGCCCTAAGATAAGGACACACAATGTTATGCTGGCTAACCAAGGCAAAATCATTTTGCTTATTTTCATGAAACGGGTAAAACTTATAGGGAGTGACCTGATTTTATATGTGCGCATTATTTCATTCATAAAATTCATAATAGGCAGAGTTTTGCTATGCGGCAATCATCTTTTATTATTCTGATAAAAGTTTAAGCGTTATCGCAGCAACAAAAGAGCTAAAAAGACTCAAAAGAAGTGAAAAAGCGCCAAGAAGAGCTAGGGATGTGAGAAAAGAGGCATTTGGGTTTGTTGGAGCTGTAGCAGCTGAAACACCAAAAATCATAATTGGAATGATCCATGGCAAGATAATGATGAAAATAAGAAGGGTACTTTGCAACAATGAGGTTGCCAGTGCTGCTCCTATAGCGCCAATAAAAATAATGGCTGGTGTTCCGCATAAAAGGGTAAGTATTGTTGTAAAAGTTATTACTACATCTAAATGGAGCATGAGGGCTAAAATAGGTGTAGCAAAAATAAGAGGAAGCATTGTTCCTACCCAATGGGCAAGACATTTGGTAAAGACAATTAGTGTAAAACTTTGTCTTTGTCCTGAAAGGATAAATTGGTCGAGATTACCATCATCGCGATCGATTTGGAAAAGTTTGTTCAGATTGAGGAGCCCTGCAAGAAGGGCTCCAAACCACAATATACCTGGTCCTATTTGTGCAAGAGTTTTGGGATCTGGTCCAATGGCAAAGGGGGTTATGATAACAACAGCGATGAAAAACAATAGTCCTGTTAGTGGAGAGGCTTGTGGTGCTAATAATAGTTTAAGATCACGCCAGAACAGTGCTTTCATTTTATTCTTTCTTAAAGAGGTAAAAATTTTTCCAAAGCGATTTTATGGTTTTCTGGAATACCTAGGGAACTATGAGTCGCGGCGATAATCATACCACCTTGATTGAGATGACGCTGGAAAATACGAGCAAGGAGTTTTTGAGCATGGTTATCAAGCCCAGATATTGGTTCATCTAAAATCCAAATAGGACGATAGGAGAGCAAAAGGCGAGCAATAGCTGCGCGTCTTTGTTGTCCAGTTGACAGAGCGTTAAAAGGTAAATGTTCAAGGTTAGAAAGACCAATATCGGCAAGAGCGTCATGCGCAAAATGTAAATGTTGACCGTAAAAATCTGCCCAAAATTGCAAATTATCAATGACAGATAAGAGAGGTTTCATAGCATTTTGAGGACCAAGATAATGACAGGCAGTTGCAACAGGGTATATTTGATCATGGTCTTTAAGGATTATATGACCTTCAGCAGCTTCAAGAAGACCGACAATGATTCGGAGTAATGTAGACTTTCCGATACCATTAGGACCGGTGATTGTCATAAGTTGCTGTGAAAATAAACAAAAAGAAAGACCTTGAAACAGAATTTCCTCGTTTCTGTGAGCGGCTAGATTTTTGCCTGATAACACCATGTGATTGCCTATTTTGTTTTTATTTTCATATTCTTTAGTGCATTATAGAATAAAAAACACATTTTTTATGCAATTGTACCTAGAATAGTTCTAGAAATAGTTCTATAAGGGGTGCCTTACATCAATATCTGGTGTAAAATGGTTTCTGGCGCTGATTTCCGCATTTGCCTATGAGCGGGTGGAGGGGGAAATGGATAGCGGAGGTAATTGCGTCTGCGCTCAAGCTGCGACCTTGACTCGTAGTTTGTGTTGTTCATTCCTGGAAATTGGGTGATTATAGTATGAGGGTGGACAGTCATGACTCAAATTGATAGCTTTAATTGTCGCAGAGTATTAAATGTTGGTGACAAAGAATATACTTATTATAGCTTGATCGAAGCGGAGAAGAACGGACTTGAAGGTGTTTCTCGTTTGCCGTTTTCGATGAAAGTTATTCTCGAAAATTTATTGCGATTTGAAGATGGTCGCACAGTTAAAAAAGAGGATATCCTCAATGTTGCTAAGTGGTTAAACGACAAAGGGAGCGCCGGGGCAGAGATTGCTTACCGTCCTGCACGTGTTCTTATGCAGGATTTTACAGGTGTTCCAGCAGTTGTTGATCTTTCTGCAATGCGTGATGCTATGGTTAAACTTGGCGGTAACGCTGAAAAAATCAATCCTCTGATTCCCGTTGATCTCGTCATTGATCACTCAGTTATTGTTGATGCTTTTGGCAATTCCATGGCTTTTAAGGAAAACGTTGAACATGAATATGAACGCAATGGTGAGCGCTATCGTTTTCTTAAATGGGGGCAGCAAGCTTTTCAAAATTTTCGTGTTGTTCCTCCAGGAACAGGGATTTGTCATCAGGTTAACTTAGAATATTTAGCACAATGCGTGTGGACGAAGAAGGAAGAGGGGTGTGAGACGGTTTATCCTGACACCTGTGTGGGAACTGATTCGCATACGACTATGGTGAATGGTTTGGGTGTTTTAGGTTGGGGTGTTGGTGGTATTGAAGCAGAAGCGGCAATGTTAGGCCAACCTGTTTCTATGTTGTTACCTGAAGTGATTGGTTTTCGTCTAACAGGGAAACTTAAAGAAGGTGTAACCGCCACCGATCTTGTATTAACGGTGACCCAAGTGTTACGCCAAAAAGGTGTTGTCGGTAAATTTGTTGAGTTTTTTGGTCCTGGTTTAGAGCATATGACGCTTGCTGATCGGGCAACGATTGGAAATATGGCCCCTGAATATGGAGCAACGTGTGGTTTTTTCCCAATTGATAAGGAGACAGTGCGTTATCTCAATATGACAGGGCGTGATGAAGATCGGATTGCCTTAGTGGAAGCTTATACCAAAGCACAAGGGATGTGGCATGATGAAATGGTGGCTCATCCCATTTTTAGTGATACAATTGAATTAGATATGGGAACCGTTGTCTCTTCTATGGCTGGTCCTAAACGTCCTGAAGGACGTATTGCATTGGAAAATGTTGGGCAGGGTTTTGAGAAGGCATTGGTCGAAGACTATAAGAAGACTTCTGGACAAGATAAACGTTATCAGGTCGAGGGTGAAGAATATACGCTTGGTCACGGTGATGTGGTGATCGCTGCGATTACGTCGTGTACGAATACATCGAATCCAAGTGTTCTTATTGCAGCGGGTCTTTTGGCACGAAATGCTGTGGCAAAGGGTCTCAAGAGCAAACCATGGGTAAAAACTTCTCTTGCACCCGGTTCACAAGTCGTTGAAGCTTATCTTCAAAATTCGGGTCTGCAAAAAGATTTAGATGCATTAGGATTTAACTTAGTAGGATTTGGATGCACAACATGTATTGGGAATTCTGGTCCTTTGCATCCAGCTATTTCCAAAACGATTAATGACAATGGTATAATTGCATCTGCGGTTCTTTCAGGAAATCGTAATTTTGAAGGGCGTGTTTCCCCTGATGTGCAAGCGAATTATTTAGCTTCACCACCGTTAGTTGTTGCACATGCGCTCATTGGGACAGTGTGTAAAGATTTAACCAAGGAACCTCTTGGTGAAGATTCAGATGGTCAACCGATTTACTTAAGAGATATTTGGCCAACTTCTCAAGAAATACAGGAGTTTATCGAAAAAAATGTCACGCGTAAGGTTTTTGCCGAAAAGTATGCAGATGTCTTTAAGGGAGATGAAAATTGGCAAAAAGTTCGGATTCCTACGGGTTCTACCTATTCTTGGGATGAGCAATCCACCTATGTACGCAATCCACCTTATTTCGATGCTATGCAGAAAACACCTGATATCTTACCAGATGTTAGAGATGCACGGATTTTAGGTTTATTTGGTGATAAAATCACGACGGATCATATTTCTCCTGCTGGTTCTATTAAAGCAGCTTCTCCTGCCGGAAAATATTTAATGGATCATGGTGTTAAAGTAGCTGATTTTAATCAGTATGGAACGCGTCGTGGGAATCATGAAGTTATGGTGCGTGGGACCTTTGCCAATATTCGCATTCGTAATTTCATGTTAGGGGAAAATGGTCGAGAAGGAGGTTATACGGTTCATTATCCGTCAGCGGTAGAACAAACCATTTACGATGCAGCAATGGCGTATAAACAAGAAGGTATTCCGCTCGTTGTTTTTGCTGGTATTGAATATGGCAATGGATCATCACGCGATTGGGCTGCCAAGGGGACCAATCTTCTTGGTGTCAAAGCGGTGATTGTGCAATCTTTTGAAAGGATACATCGCTCTAATCTTGTTGGTATGGGTATTGTCCCTTTTGTCTTTGAAGAGGGGCTAAGTTGGAAATCTTTAGGCTTAAAGGGAGATGAAAAGGTAACAATTGAAGGGATTCATAACTTGAAACCTCGTCAAAAGACTGTAGCGAAAATTACTTTTTCTGATGGTAAGGTAAAAACCGTTCCATTATTGTGCCGTGTTGATACTGAAGATGAGCTAGATTATTTGCATCATGGTGGAATTTTGCAATATGTCTTACGTAAGTTAGCCGTTTAAATTCTTTTGTTTGTTAAGAAATATCTATTATTAAGCTATACAGTTGCGGATCAAAGAGTTTGGCTTCGTTTTTTTATGACTATCTTTGAAAATCTAATTGACGTTAGCTTTGGGATTGCGCTATAAACCACACAGTTATAGGCAGCTTTATAGTTTTGCTTGGGTTGGATTTATTTATATTGGTAGAGTTGTTATTGAGACTCATTTTACCAAGGTGTTGAAAGAGAGATTATATTTATGGCGAATACACCTTCTGCTCGAAAAGCGGTGCGCAAGGTTGCGGCGCGCACACAGGTTAATAAGGCCCGCCGTTCACGCGTTCGTACTTTTATACGTAAGTTTGATGATGCTTTAGCGGGTGGCGATAAGGCGTCTGCAGAGATTGCATTTAAGAATTTTGAGCCTGAAATTATGCGTGCAGTTTCTAAAGGGGTTTTTCATAAAAATGCTGCTGCGAGGAAAGTATCGCGTTTAGCTAAACGTTTGAAGGCTCTCAGCGTTTAAGCTTTTTTTCCTTTATTGATAAAAAAGCCAGTATCCTTATGGATGCTGGCTTTTTGTTTATTGTTTCAAAAAGTTTCTCTTGAAAATAAGAATCGATAATGATTCTCCCCTTGAAAAAGGAGAGAAAGTTTATAGGGGGGGAGTATGGTTATCCACAAGCTTTGTGGATTTTTACAGAGTCTTTTTTGTCAAGCATTTTATTTTTTTTTTTAAATCTGATGAGATTCTTTAATTATTGGTAAATTTAGAGAAAAAAAATGAATTGAATCAATATTTTTTTCAGTCTTCATTGATATAAGCATTTTTTTCGGTTTTTTTGATTTTATTTTGACCTCTTGCATTTTACCGCTGCTGTTTTGTATGGTTCTTATGAAGACTAAAAAGCATGAAGGGGTCAATCAGCACATTATTCTGTATTTTGTTGAATACAAGATGTTTTGATTTAGGCTTTTCGAAGTTTTTGTGTTGGAGAGGTTTTCTGACAGTTTTTTAGTTTTCTTAATAGATATGTTTACCATTTTAGAAGGGTAGGTCATATCATGAGTGCAAGTAAATCTTATTGGTCATCTTTGTTAGTGGGGTTGTGATGAGGCTATCCTAGGGGAGGGTGAGTAATCTTATTTGGGGTAGGGCGTTTTGCCTTCGCTAGATTTATTTTAGCTGTTTGGCAGGACAAAATTTTATTTTTATCAGGATGGAAGATGGTGGATAAATTGAACTCTAAAGTTAGTTCCTTTAAAAGGGTTTCGGTAAATATCCTGTCGGCAGAGAACATAATAAAGAATAGGATGACGGAGAGTGATGAGAACGTTTGTAGAAATGCTCCTATAGGGCATTCTATTGTTTCAGAGGAAGAAAGTGCGGCGGCTTTTATACGTGTTATGGCGCAATTGAAGGTGCAGGTTGGTGTTGAGGCTTATACCAGTTGGTTTGGGCGCGTGAAGCTTGCTGAATATAGTCATACTCTTGTAAAGCTTTCTGTTCCTACTGCTTTTTTACGTTCATGGATTAATAATCACTATGGTTCTCTTTTGACTCATTTATGGAAACAAGAGAATTCAGCAATTCTCCGTGTTGAAGTTATTGTTCGTGGTATGGAACGCGTTTCAAGAGATGTCGTTTGTAAAAGAAGTGTTCCTCCTGTTGTGCTAGAGGAGCAGGCGACTTCATCTTTTATTGAAAGTTGCGCAGAGCATTTAGTTAAGAGTTCTCAAACGGGAGTTTTTGGATCTCCGCTTGATTCTCGCTATACTTTTGGAAGTTTTGTTGAGGGGGCTTCTAATCGTGTTGCTTTAGCAGCTGCGCGTTCCATTGCGGAGGGGCATAAAAGTGCTTTACGTTTTAATCCTCTTTTTATTCACGCATCTGTTGGCTTAGGAAAAACACATTTGCTTCAAGCGATTGCTGCTTCTGCATTGAAGCGTTTAACGTCTGCGCGCGTTATTTATTTAACTGCTGAATATTTTATGTGGCGTTTTGCAACAGCTATTCGTGATAATGATGCTCTTTCTTTTAAAGAACAGCTTCGTGATATCGACCTTTTGATTATTGATGATATGCAGTTTTTGCAGGGTAAGTCGATACAACACGAGTTTTGCCATTTGCTTAATATGTTGCTTGATAGTGCAAAACAGGTTGTTGTCGCTGCAGATCGTCCACCAGCAGAATTAGAATCGCTTGATCTTCGCGTTCGCTCTCGTCTTCAGGGAGGGGTAGCTCTTGAAATTGAAGCACCAGATTATGAAATGCGTTTGCAAATGTTGCGCCAGCGGTTGAAGGTGGCACAACAAGATGATGGCATGGTATCAATTTCTGATGATATCTTGGAATATATTGCGAAAACGGTTTTAGGGTCTGGGCGTGATATTGAAGGTGCATTTAATCAGCTCTTGTTTCGTCAATCTTTTGAGTCTGATTTATCTTTAGAGCGGATTGATGAGTTATTAGGTCATTTGACACGTCCTGGTGAACCTAAGCGCATTCGGATTGAAGAAATTCAGCGTACGGTAGCACGCCATTATAATGTTTCTAAACAGGACTTGTTATCTAATCGTCGAACACGTACGGTTGTGAAACCACGGCAAGTTGCAATGTATTTAGCAAAAGTATTAACTCCTCGCTCATTGCCAGAAATTGGGCGTCGTTTTGGTGGGCGTGATCATACGACAGTTTTACACGCTGTGCGTAAAATTGAAGATTTGGTTTGTGGTGATCAGACCTTGGCTAAGGAACTTGAATTGCTTAAGCGGTTGATTGGAGAACAGGCTGTATAGTGTTTATCGTTTCTTTCTTTGGAGAGACTTTAAAGAATTTAATGAAAAGATTTATTTTTTCTTATGCAGGAGTGACTTGCCATTTTAAGAGAGGTTTAATAGACTTTAACAGGCGATTCTTTAAAGAGGGTCTATTCTTTAATTCTAAAGAATTCTTATAGTTTTTAGTAAATCATACGGGGCTTTTATGCGTATTACAGTTGATCGCAGTCAATTTCTCAAGTCTCTTGGTCGGGTTCACCGTGTGGTAGAGCGCCGTAATACTGTTCCTATTTTATCGAATGTGCTGATTGATGCAGAAAATGGCCGTGTGCAGTTAAAAGCAACAGACCTTGATTTAGAGGTTACGGAATCTTTTGCAGTTAATGTTAAACAAGCTGGAGCAACAACTGTTCCAGCACATTTGCTCTATGATATCATTCGAAAACTTCCTGATAGCAATGAGGTTGTGTTGTCCGTCGATGAGAATCAAGCAGGTACAATGTCTGTTGTTTCGGGTTGTGCACATTTTCAGCTTCAATGTCTTCCGAAGGCAGATTTTCCAGAGTCGCTTCCTGGGCAGTTTGGTTGTCGTTTTTCTTTATCGGCGTCAGGCTTAAAACATTTACTTGATTGTACACAATTTGCTATTTCTACTGAAGAGACCCGTTATTATCTTAATGGTATTTATTTCCATATTATTAATGATGGTGTTTTGAAATTGCGTTTGGTTGCAACTGATGGTCATCGTTTGGCACAAGTTGAGATGGAAGCTCCTTCGGGAGTTGAAGGAATGCCCGGTGTCATTGTTCCCCGTAAAGCTGTAGGAGAATTGCAAAAACTTCTTTCAGAAGAAAATGATAGCGATGTATGTATAGAGCTTTCAGAGACAAAAATTCGTTTTTCTATAGGCTCTGTGATTTTTACATCAAAATTAATTGATGGAACATTTCCAGATTATCAACGTGTTATCCCTCTTGGAAATGATAAAGAATTAATTGTTAATAGGCAGGACTTTTCTTCTGCCGTTGATCGTGTTTCAACGATTTCAAGTGATCGGGGGCGTGCAGTTAAATTAACGATTGAGCATGGACAGTTAAGGCTTGTTGTTAATAGCCCAGATTCGGGCAGTGCAGAAGATCAATTATCAGTAACTTATGCATCTGAACCGCTTGAGATAGGGTTTAATTCACGTTATCTTTTGGATATTGCTGGGCAGCTTTCAAGCGATGAGATGGTTTTTATGTTGGCTGAGGCTGGAGCACCCGCTCTGATTCGTGATAATGATGATGTGGATGTGCTCTATGTACTGATGCCTATTCGCGTTTAGGGGCGGTTGTTTTGCAATGTATGGCCAGTCATGTGCACAAAGTGGCAGTGAGGCAGCTGAAGCTTTTACGTTATCGCAATTATTCTTTTTTCAATATTCATTTTTCTGGTCAGCATGTGGTTTTTACTGGCCATAATGGTGCTGGTAAGACGAATCTTTTAGAGGCATTATCTTTTCTTTCTCCTGGCCGTGGTTTGCGGCGTGCTGTTTATTCTGACGTTAGCTTTGTAGATGGTGGTGGAGGATTTGTTGTATTTGCGCGTCTTGAATGCGCTCTTTATGGTGAAGTAAAGATTGGTACAGCTTTCGAGGTTAGCGATAACAGTCGAAAGGTCCATATTAATGGTGTGAATGAGTCGAGTGATTGCCTAACAGATTATTGTCATATTAGTGTCCTAACACCGTCTATGGATGGTCTTTTTACAGGTCCTTCACTTGAGCGCCGTAGTTTTTTGGATCGTATGGTTTTGGCGATTGATCCCTTACATAGGCGCCGCATAGCCGATTATGATAGAGCTATGCGCGCACGTAATCGTTTGTTTTTAGATGGAAATGAAGATTGTGCTTGGTTTGATGCTTTAGAAAAGCAGATGGCAGAACTGGCGATAGCTATTTCTGCGGCGCGTGTTGATGTTATTCGTCTTTTAAATGACATGTTTACACAAATGCCATCACAGATACCTTTTCCACGAGCTTTTTTGCAAATTGATGGTTTTTTGGAAACAGCTCTTAGTGAAATATCAGCAACTGAAGTTGAAGAACAATTTTGTGATCGATTACGGCATAATCGCGCAATAGATCGTGCTGCTGGTCGGACGTTAGAAGGACCACATCGTGCAGATTTGCAAATTTTTTATGCTGATAAAAATAGAGCAGCAACATCTTGTTCAACAGGTGAACAAAAAGCGCTGCTGATAGGTTTAATTTTGTGTCATGCACGTCTAACAGGTATGATGTCGGAAAGAGCTCCCATTCTTCTTCTTGATGAAATGGCAGCCCATCTTGATTCGCATCGACGTGCTGCTTTATTTGATATTCTTGATGATTTAGCTGTACAAACATTTATGACAGGTACAGATCGTCTTTTATTTGATGACATAAAAGGACGCGCAGAATTTTTTGAAATTAAGGATGGAGCTTTATTGCCGTAAAAACATGCTAAATATTTTTTTATAAGTGATAGGTCTAAAAGAAAAGGCTTGCTATGTCAGAGATAATAACGATTTTAAATGGTCCTAATTTAAATTTTCTAGGTCAACGTGAGCCAGAAATTTATGGAACTGAAACTCTAGAAGATATTGAAAAATTTTGCAGAGAATGGGCAAAAAAAAATGATATTATAATAAATTTTTATCAAAGTAACTGTGAAGGGCAATTAGTAGCATGGATACAAGAAGCAATAGAGGCAAGTTCTGGATTGATCATTAATCCAGCGGCTTACAGTCATACATCTGTTGCACTTCTTGATGCCCTAAAAATGTTTTCAGGGCCGAAAGTAGAAGTTCATTTATCTCATATTTATCAGCGTGAAGCTTTTCGTCACCATTCTTATACATCTGCAGGTGTAGACGCTGTCATAACTGGGTGTGGAGGTGATGGATATTGGTTTGCACTTGAGTATATTGCAAAACAATTAAGCAAAACAATTAAATTGTGATAGATAAAGAGTAGGCGTTTAATAAGAGTAATATAGGCATTGAATTCTCTTGATAATTATTTTCAAATCTGTACAATGTGAGGTATATATTTATGACAATTTTTAGTGCGTATGACGGGGGTAAATAAAGGTGAAAAGCTTTGTTAGACAATTAGAAATGCTTGTGATTTTAGGGGGAGCACTGCTTTTGTCTGGTTGTAAAATTGATGTTATACAGCCATCAGGTTATGTTGCACGTCAACAGCTCATTTTGATCGTTGTTTGTGTGGTGGTGATGCTTTGTATTGTCATCCCAGTTATGGTGAGTGTGGTATTTTTAGCTATAAAATATCGTGCATCGAATATGAAAGCGGACTATTCTCCTGATTGGGCGCATTCAAATAAAATTGAAGCATTGATGTGGGGTATTCCAGTTGTAATTGTAATGGTTTTAGGTTCATTAACAGCTTATTATACCTATAAGCTTGAACCTACAAATCCTCTTCCAGTGGAAGTTGTGGGTGAAGGAAAGCCATTACAGATTAATGCTGTTGCTCTTGATTGGAAATGGCTTTTTATTTATCCTGAATATGGTGTTGCATCGATTAATGAGATTTATGCGCCTGAAGGACGTCAAGTTTTATTGCAATTAACGTCAGAGAATTCTGTCAATGCTTTTTGGGTTCCCAAATTGGGTACAGTTCTTTACGCTATGCCGCAGATGAATGCTAAGTTGCATTTGGTCGCTGAAGAGCAAGGAGTATTCAAAGGAGCCTCAGCAAATTACAGTGGTGATGGTTTTTCGAGTATGCGGTTTAAGTGGCATTCTGTGTCTTTGCAGGATTTTGAGGATTGGATCGTAAAAGCTCGGGCTAATGGTCGAGTACTTGATCGTGCATCTTATCGTCAACTTTCTATTGCGCCTCGTATGGGTGATATTGCTGCGAAGGAAAAAGATGCTGAAGTTCGTTATTTTGCACCTGTTGAGAAGCGGCTTTATTATCGTGTTGTTAATCGATGTGTCGATGAAAAGACGGTATGTAATGAAGATTTAATGAAACGTGCTGCTGCTCAGACGCTATGGGGTGCACTATGTTCAGTGTTTGATCCTGATGTTATTTAAAGAGTCAATAAAGTAAAGAGCCCTTTTAACAAAGGTTTCTTTTAAACTTGAATTTCATTTGAAATGGGTTGAGAAATGTTTGGAAGACTTACAGATCCTACGGCAGGTGCTTTTCATGCGCTTGCACATGAACCGATCGTTTTGTATACATGTATTGCGATTGTTTTGGTTGGTTTAATTGCTGTTATTGCTTTAACAGCACTTGGGTGGTGGGGGATTCTATGGCGAAATTGGATTACAACGGTTGACCATAAACGCATAGGTATTATGTACATCGTTCTTGGAATTATTATGCTTGTTCGCGGTTTTGCGGACGCACTTATGATGCGAACGCATCAAGCTTTAGCTCTTGGGAGTGAAACAGCAGGTTATTTGCCCCCTGAGCATTTTGATCAAATTTTTTCGGCGCATGGTACGATCATGATTTTTTTCATGGCCACGCCTATTTTATTTGGTCTTTTTAATTATCTTATACCCCTTCAAATTGGTGCGCGTGATGTTGCTTTTCCCTTTGCAAATAATCTAGGTTTTTGGATTACGGCTGCGGGGGCAATATTGATTAACATATCCCTAGGTGTTGGTAATTTTGGTCGTGGTGGTTGGCTGATGTATCCACCTTTTACAGAATTGCAAACGAGTCCAGATACAGGGGTAGATTATTATTTATGGTCCCTTCAGCTTTCTGGTATTGCAACAACAATGGGATCAGTAAATTTTATTGCAACGATGATTAAAATGCGTGCTCCTGGAATGACAATGATGAGAATGCCTGTTTTTTGTTGGAGTGCTTTTGTCAGCAATGTTCTTATTTTAGTCATTTACCCTGTCTTGGCTGTAGCATTTGCACTCTTGGCATGTGATCGTTATTTGAACATGAATTTCTTTTCTAATGTTGGTGGCGGAAATCCGATGGTATGGATTAACTATGTTTGGATTTTTGGTCATCCTGAGGTTTATGTTTTAGTTGTTCCTGCTTTTGGAATTGTTTCCGAGGTTGTATCAACGTTTTCTTCAAAACGCCTCTTTGGTTATACTTCGATGGTATGGGCCATGTTGGTTATTTTGATTCTTTCGCTTCTTGTTTGGGGACATCATTTTTTCACAATGGGTGGCGGTGAAGCTGTGAATACTTTCTTTGGTATTGCGACAATGATCATCGCAGTTCCAACAGGTGTAAAAGTCTTTAATTGGTTGCTTACGATGTATAAAGGTCGAATTCGCTTTGAGCCTCCGATGCTTTGGTGCATGGGCATGATCTTTACATTTGTTGGTGGTGGATTAACTGGTGTTTTATTATCTATTGTCCCTGCTGATTGGCAGTTTCATAATTCGCTTTTTTTGATAGCACATTTCCACCATACAATTATTGGAGGTGTGGTTTTTGCTTATTTAGCGGGGATTGCATTTTGGTTTCCAAAAGTTTTTGGTTATAAACCAAATCGCATACTAGGTATTGCATCTTTTTGGTGTTGGTTTATTGGTTTTTACCTTGCCTTTTTCCCTGTTTATGCGCTTGGTTTAATGGGGGCGACTCGTCGTCTTCAGCATTACATGGAACCTAGTTGGCAGCCGATGTTTATTATTGCTGCATTGGGTGCTTGTATTATTTTACTTGGTATCCTTTGTTTTGTGCTACAGGTTGTTTTGGCGATTTGGTACGGTATTAAGCATAAAGGTCATTTACCGGTAACATTAAATGATTCTTGGGGTGATGCACGTACACTTGAATGGTTTACCTCTTCACCGCCTCCTTCCTATAATTTTGCCCTCCTTCCAAAGATACAGTCTGATGATGCTTATTGGAATATGAAGAAAAGTGGTTATCAACGGCCGACAAGTGGATTTACAAAAATTCATATGCCATCAAATACATCGGCTGGAATTATTGCTGGTTTCTTCTCATTAGTTGTTGGTTTTGCGCTTGTTTGGCATATTTGGTGGCTTGTTGCGGTTGGACTGGTTGGTTTTATTGCAACGCTTGTGTGTCATTCATTAACAGGTGATCATCATGGTTACTATATTCCAGCTGAAGAAGTGCAAAAAACTGAAGATGCCTTTACGGCTGTTCTTAAAGAACAAGGAGTGACAGTATGAGTGCTGTAACAATGAATAACGCGAGTACTATAGATGAACTTCACCACGATAGTAGCTCGGTAATGACGTTTGGTTTTTGGGTCTATATTCTTTCAGACTTAATCTTGTTTTCGACACTATTTTCAAGTTTTGCTGTATTTTCTGCTTCTTATGGCGGTGGTAAAGCGGGCAATGAGTTTATAGATTTAAAGTTTGTTTTGGTTGAGACTGCTTTCTTGTTGTTTTCATCCGTCACTTATGGCTTTGCAATGGTACAAGCACATAAAAATAACATCAGTGGTGTGCGTTTATGGATGGCTATTACCTTTGTATTGGGGTGTTGCTTCATTGGTATGGAACTTTACGAATTTCATGAACTTTTGAATGAGGTCTTTTATTTCGATCCAAATGCTTATGCGGGTATTGATCCTGCAACAGGTTTACAGCTTTTTGGACGGGAAATTCTCTCTGCTTATTGGTCAGCATTTTTTGCTTTGGTTGGCACTCATGGTCTTCACGTAACTGTTGGTCTTCTTTGGATGGTTGTGATGTTTTTTCATCTTCGTCGTAATGGTTTGGATCAGGATAATAAAACACGTTTAGCATGTCTTTCCATTTTTTGGCATTTACTTGATATTGTATGGATTGGTGTTTTCACCATGGTTTATCTATTAGGAGCGTTGTGATGAGCATGCAAAATGAAACACATGGTCCCAGTACTGGTTCCTATTTGGTTGGTTTTATTCTGGCTGTATTTTTCACCTTGGGTTCTTTTATTCCTGTGATGTATGGGATGATGGAAAGTTGGGCAATTAGTACAAAGGTTGCATATCTTATTGGGATGGCGATTATTCAGATTATCGTACAAATTGTTTTCTTTTTACATTTAAGTTCTGGTCCAGATGCCAAGTGGAATTTAAGCGCGTTGTGGTTTGCTGCTATTTGCGTTTTTGTTATTATTGGGGGAACTTGGTGGGCTATTTCTCATTTGAATTATAATATGATGGGTGGTTCAGGGCGTGTTATTGAACCGGAAATATCAAGTAGAGATGATTCTTCAGTGTCTGAGCAGTTATCAAACAAAGATATATCCGTAAGAAAACAGCCAGAAAAGATACAGAGCTCAGAAGTTTCGATGGAGCAAGGTGCAAGTACGCAAACTCCTGTAGATCAAGCACCTGGTTCAGAAATGCCCATGGGGCAAGGTCTAAGTACGCAAACTCCTGTAGATCAAGCACCTGGTTCAGAAATGCCCATGGGGCAAGGTCTAAGTACGCAAACTCCTGTAGATCAAGCACCTGGTTCAGAAATGCCCATGGGGCAGGGTCTAAGTACGCAAACTCCTGTAGATCAAGCACCTGGTTCAGAAATGCCCATGGGGCAAGGTCTAAGTACGCAAACTCCTGTAGATCAAGTACCTGGTTCAGAAATGCCCATGGGGCAGGGTCTAAGTACGCAAACTCCTGTAGATCAAGCACCTGGTTCAGAAATGCCCATGGGGCA